>NZ_JAMQUU010000088.1:0-15079 GCF_025594975.1 Turicibacter sp. T129
TTTTATCATTCACGATAAAAAAAGTCGATGAAATGATTCATCGACAAAATAATTAAAATCCAGCTACGTATCATGAACCCATCGGTTTCTTAGCTAAATCATAGGATATAGATGATGTTTCTATTAATAACATTGCATCTGAAGTAGATTTAGTTAAGTTTTTTAAAGCGATTCAAATTAGGATATAACCATCGTGCTCCATGCATAAAGGTTCGTTCCAGTAAACTCAATCGATTTGATTTGGTCATGATCATCCAACTATCTTGAATCACAATTGCCCACCCCAATGGAACGAATAGGACCATTTTATTATAACTAATAGCTTTCAAAAGCTCCCCGTTCATGAAACAAAAAAAGGAACGGGTAAACCCACACCCAAAACAATCGACTTGAAATAAATGATACCATAGACATAATCGATGGTTTTCAATAGCTCCTAATGGAATCAAATAAATAACAATGAGTCCTACAACATAACATATGAGTCGATAATACCGAAATTTCATCATGGGTTACTGTAGTAAATTTCCATCGCTATCTGTCGTAATTACTGTTCCGCAAATAATTAAGATACCTTCAATAAATCCCCATAGACCAACAATCGCAGTTGTCACACCACATGTAAAAAATCCAAGTAGAACACTTAATATTAATTGAACGACTCCAATTGTTGTATAGCCTAAGTAAAAACGATGAATCCCAAATGCTCCTAAGAACACTCCTAATAGTCCCGCTACAATTTTTGACTTAGGCTCTCCATTTAATTTTTTTAACTTGGCTCCACATTTTACACAAACGTCAGCTGCCTCATTCGTCTCTGCTCCACAAAACGAACAGTAAGCATTCCCTTTGTTCGTTGACACTCCACAACTTGTACAATAATCAGCATTTTCATTCAATTCTTTCCCACAATGACGACAATACACGAAAATCATCCTCCCCCATAAATAGTCTAACACTAAAATTTTATGTCTTTATTTTCTGTAAAATGACAACAAAAAAACCATAATCCTTTTCAGGAGTTATGGCTTCATCCAATTGTTAAGTTTCACCTATATCATTAAAGTCTCTATTTGATTATTTTTCTTGAATCAAAAATGGGTAAGCATGAACATTCTTCACCCAATCCTCACACTCAACCTCTTCATCAGAAATGGCTTCTCCATGAAAATAGTAGCCATGATGACTCGTACAATAATTATTGACATTGTACTCACAAGTCCCACAATGACTTTGTTTTTGTTTATCCTTCATTTCCATTCCCCTCCTCACGTCCTAGTGTCAAAAGTTCACCAATAATGACACACTTTGAATCTGGGCCATGTCCAATATCATCCGTTTTCACAATGGGTAAATCTTGATTACCGACAATCTCTTGGACTAATGAAACAATATCGGGCTCATATCCTTTTTGTTGCATTTCTGTGAAGTGGCCTAAAATCAAACCATTAATTTGATCAAAAACTCCAAGTTGTTTATATTGATTTAAATAAGTGGCCATCTTCGCTACATCGCCGCTATAACTTTCAAGTAATAAGATTTTTCCATCAAAAGATGGTAGATACTCAGTTCCAGCTAATTTTAAGAAACAGCGAATATTTCCACCAACAACCTCACCTTTCATTTTCTTCCCTTGAATCCATGTGGGTTGAAAATTAAAAAGTGTATTTCCTCCTTGCATCAACGTTTCTTGGAACATTCCTTGCTGAATCTCTGCCATGGATCCAACTAAATTTCGAAGTTGATACAGATACGTTGGGTGACTCGTTTTAGCATAAATAGCATTGACTACAACCGATAAATCACTATAGCCAAAAAACAACTTTGGATGACTACGAATGATATCATAATCTAAATAAGGTAATACTCCATTGGCTAAATCACCACCAGAAACATCAAAAATAGCTTGAATATGATTATCCTCATAAAAATCCATTAATATTTTTGCACGTTCTTGATCCGTTGCATGATAAATGCTGTGCTTTTTAAATAAAGAAGCTGGCCACTTCATTTCTAACCCTAGTTTAGCTAATACAACTTCTAATTGTTCAATTGTTTGACGTTGACTTTCACTTAAGCCATTCGATAAAGCAACAATCCCAACGGCTTGATGCTGATTTAATAAGGTCACACCTATCACCCCTTCTTAGTTAGTTTCTAAACTACAACGTTGATGCTTTTTGTTAAATGGACTTAACATAATAGCGGTATTGAATAATCCTGGATAATGTTTACTTAAATAATCTAAATAATAACACCACTCATAAGTTAAATAGCGATATAACGCCGACATGTCTTGCTCTAAATGCTGACGTTCAGCTTCAGATAAAGAAGTAATATCTCTCACATCTAACTCTTCTTTTAAATGCATAATTAACATTAACATTTCAGTAAACGTCTCATGATCATGTAAACTTTCTGTTGTCATTAAAGTGATTAATAAATTCTTTCCTTCATGCAACATATGTTTTAAATCGCCTAATTCAATTTTGGCTAATTGAACTTCATAGTAATAAGATGAGTTCAATTGTTGTAAACGTTTAAAATAGGCATCATTCCAAATCGATGGGTCTTGAATACGTAATTTTTTACAAATGGCAACTCGATCATCTTGATCAACGAAGTATGCTAATAATTGTGTCCCAATTTCTGCATAAAATACACCAACAAGCATATTTAGTTTCTCTTTATCATGTTCTTTTTCACGTCTTTCCAACATACGCTCTAAAATCATACTAGTAAAGAAAACTTCCATTGGAATAAAAGCAATATCAGCAACTAAAAAAATCATCGTATGATGAATATCTTTAAAGATAAGGACATGAACAAAATGTAATAACAATGATAAGGTAACTAATCCTGCTCCTATTATAATATTTTCCTTTACCCGCTTTTTCATTATGTGGTAACACCCTTTCTAATTACATAATTTAACATTATTTACATGAACTAAATTTTTTTCCATAATAACGCTTTATTACATAATTATAAACAATCTGACCAACTTTAACAATGTGCCCCAAACGATTGCCTGTATATTCCTTTAGATATAGCACGTCTTTATGATACATAGAGCATTCCAACTTCTTATCCCATTTATCTATGACGATATAAAAATAGCTTAATCATTCGATTGATTAAGCTATTTTAAAATTTTAGTTTCAATAAACTCTTTCATTTGATTAAAATAAGATTGAATAATTTCATCCTTTTCTATATACAACTCGTGTTGTGCATTCTCAATTAAATAAAAATCAATTTCATGAGCTGAATTTGCAAAAGAATATTGACCATATGGCAGTACAGCGCTATCCTCTTTTGCTTGAAATAATAAGATTGGAGCGTCTATCAAAGTAATATTTTCTTTCTTAAGTACTTGATGAATCGCATCGATTGATGCTCTTACCCATTGCCAAGAAGAACCGAAAGTTGGAGAAGTGCCACCTGTAAATCGCTGTTGATACATAAAACTTCCTCTCTTTTGACTATTCGTTAATAAGTGAGTTGAATTGATTTCCTGCTCTAATTCTTGACGATAAGGTTCTCCAACTAGATAATCTGTTTTCTTTCCTAATAGGCAACTCAACTTAATATACGGATAAGCAAATCCTTCCCAAATTCCTGCTGTATCCACTTGAAACATTGGTGATGATAAAATCAAGCCATCGATTAGCGTTGGATACTGCTCTGCTAATAAAGCAGCAATACACCCGCCCATCGAATGTCCGAATAAAACGATTGGAGTCATCTTCACTTCTTTTATAACAATCTCCTCGATTAAATAACGCAAATCATTCACATAAACAGCATAATGATCTACATCAACTAAATTTCTATCACTTGGACTACGGGTTGACTCTCCATGACCATATTGATCAAAGATATAGACTTGATAGTTCATATTTAAAAAATAATAAATTGCTTCTTGATACTTCTCTTTTTTCTCACAATTTCCATGTATCATAATAATCGTCGCTTTAGGTTCTTCGAGAAGATAACTTTCATACACAATCGTATGTCCATCATTCATAAAGCTCTCACTTTTTCTATACTTCTCTAGTTTGGGGTACACATATTTAGTCATATTTTCTATATAATCTTCTTCTGATAAATAAAAATCGTCGATTGCTTTTTCTAAATTCAATACTTTTAATTTTGAACAACTTTCATCATATCTAAATAGAAACTGATAGATCATGACATAAACGACAGCTATCAAACATAAAGTGAAAACACTGTAAAGGATTACCCTTATCATTTTTATCCCCCTACTTAATTTTGCTAGTTTATCATCGTTATTGTAAGTCTATGAAAATAAAGTTTTAAAAATTCCTTTGTTTCGTCTTTACTCTACCAAAGCATATTAAACCCGCATTACCCTACATTTTTTAATAGCAATTCAAAAGACAACTTAATATCACTGGATTTAATTCTTTTGATTAAAGTTCCATTCCTATTTATTAAACATCTTTTTTATCCTATCAAAAAAGGCGACTATCATTGATAGTCACCTATTTTTTTATTTCATTAATCGACAAACATTATTTGTAAATGCCACTGGATCTTCAATATCTAACCCTTCGATTAGGCGTGCTTGATTATATAAGACATCTGTAAATAAATCAAACTTCTCTTGGTCCTGTTCATATGCAGCTTGTAATGATTTAAACACATCGTGGTTAACATTAACTTCTAATACTTTATCAGCTTTTACTTGCTGACCATTTGGCATCGAGTTTAATACCTTTTCCATTTCAATTGATAAATCCCCTTCATTGGCTAAACAAACAGGATGAGATTTTAAACGGCGGCTTGCACGAACAGCTTTAACTTTTCCGCTTAATACTGACGTCATATTTTCAAATAACGTTGCAAACTCTTTTGTTGCTTCCTCTTCTTTTGCATCTGTATCTAATCCTAAATCCGCACTAGAAACTGATTTAAATTCTTTGTCTTGGTATGACATTAACATTTTAATCGCAAATTCATCAATATCTTCTGTGAAGTATAAAATCTCATATCCTTTATCTAACACAGCCTCTGATTGTGGTAACTTTTTAATACGATCGATTGAATCTCCTACGGCATAATAAATATGCGTTTGATCTTCTTTCATACGAGACACGTATTCCTCTAATGTCACTAATTTATCTTCATGAGATGAAGCAAACATTAATAAATCTTGTAGCACGTCTTTGTTTGCTCCAAAGTCTGAATAAACACCATATTTTAATTGACGTCCAAATGATTGATAGAATGTTTCATACTTTTCACGATCATTTTTAATCATTTTTTCTAATTCATTTTTAATTTTCGTTTTAATGTTCTTTGCAATTAATTTTAATTGACGGTCATGCTGTAAAATTTCACGAGAAATATTTAACGATAAATCTTCTGAATCGACAATTCCTTTGACGAAACTAAAGTAATCTGGTAATAGGTCGGCACATTTATTCATGATTAAGACACCACTTGAATAAAGTTCTAATCCTTTTTCATACTCTGTTGTATAGAAATCGTATGGCATCTTCTCTGGAATATAAAGAATAGCATTATAGCTTACTGTTCCATCTACACTTAAATGAATATGTGCTAATGGTTGATCAAATCCAAAGTGTTTTTCATTATAGAAGTTTTCATAATCTTCATCAGTTAATTCGCGTTTATTTTTCTTCCAAATTGGAACCATGCTATTAACTGTTTGTTCTTCTGTGACTTCTTCATATTCACTTTCACTACCTTCTTTTAGTTGTGAGCGTGTTAAATCCATTTTAATTGGATAACGAATGAAGTCTGAATATTTTTTGATAATTGATTTTAATTTATAGACATCTAAATACTCATCAAAGTTTTCATCTTCTGTATTTTCTTTTACTGTTAAAATGATGTCTGTTCCAACCGTTGCTTTTTCACATGGCTCAATCGTATATCCATCGGCTCCACATGATTCCCACTTATAAGCTGTTTCTGCTCCTAAAGCTTTTGAAATGACAGTCACTTTATCAGCCACTAAGAAAGCTGAATAAAATCCAACCCCAAATTGTCCAATAATATCATGACCATCTTCTAACTCTGTATCTTTTTTAAATTGTAATGAACCACTTTTAGCGATAACCCCTAAATGTTCATCCAACTCCGCTTCTGTCATACCGATTCCTGTATCAGAAATCGTAATCTGACGCTTTTCTTCATCAATAGAAATTTTAATAAAGTAATCATCTGCATTGAAGCTTAAATCTGAATCTGTTAAGGCTTTATAATATAGTTTATCAATCGCATCACTTGCATTCGAAATTAACTCACGTAAGAAAATTTCACGATGTGTGTAAATTGAATTAATCATTAAATCTAATAATCGTTTTGACTCTGCTTTAAATTGTTTCAATTTAATCGCTCCTCTGTTCTTTTTTATCACTCTCATCATTAGAGTGCTAATACCCATATCAAATATATATCATACCCTAAATTTGGTGTCAACATTTTAATCCGCTATCACAGTAAATTCCAAGAAAAAATCGCATGATTTTCATGCGATTATTCCCCTAACCCACTTTCTTCAAATTTCTCAGCAAATCCATGTAATAACTTATTAATTGGTTTCTTTAAAAATAATGAAATAAGAACTGCCCCCACACTATAGATACACATAATGATAATATCTTTTGCTAAAACATTTTCCACGACTCCACCAATCGATTCACGTGCAAAAGAAATCGCATATGTAAAAGGCAAAAATGGATTAATAATTTGGAAGAACTTAGGTGTTAATTGAATTGGGAAAGTTCCTCCTGAACCTGCCACTTGTAAGACTAATAGAATAATTGAGACAACCTTTCCAACGTTACCAAATACTGAAACGAGTGAATAAACGATAAAAGTAAATGTGATACTCGTGAATAAAATTCCAACAATAAATAAACCTGGATTGACACAGTAGATATTTAAAAGATATAAATCACCTAATGCAATAATAAGACCTTGAACAAGTGCAATTGTTGCAAACAACAAGAACTTTCCAAAATATTCTTCACTTGGACGATATTCGCCTTTTGCATGAACCGATAACATTGAAATTAATAACGTCATTCCGACCCACTGAGCGAGTACACTATAAAATGGTGTCATCGCAGTACCGTAGTTATGCATTGGGAAGATGGTTTCCTCAACTAAATCGACGGGAGATGACATAAAGTTTTGACGTTCCGTCACTGCTTCTTGAAGTAACGTTAACACCTCTTGTAAACTTTGGCTTTCATTAATATCACCAAGTTTTGCAGTCACTTCTCTTACTTTATTCTCTGCTTCAGGTAATTTTGAGTTGATATATTCAATGGCGTCAATTCCTTTATCTGCTCCTTCATACGCTGTATTTAATAAGGAAGCAACATCTGGTAATTTTGCTTCAGCCTCTTTTAAAACTTGTAAGACATTAGTTGCCGTACTATAAGCCTGATCAATGACATTATTTAAAGATGGCACAATAGCACTATCAAAACGATTATAAATGGCACTAGCTGTACTTGAAACACTACTTAATAAAGTTTTGATGTTATTTAAAACCGTTAAATTAGGTTCTCCACCATTAACAGTAGTATCATGTAATTGTTGTAAAAAGTCTTTAGCTTTATCTAATTCTCCATTCACACCCTGTAACTGTGAAATTAATTCATCAAATCTACCGGCTGGGAATTTATTAAAACTCTCTAATACTTTAACAAATGATTGGACTAAACTTTGAGTGCTCTCTACTTTTGTGATTAAGTTCTCAATCAATTCAGGAGCTTTGTCTGACCCACTTAGAATGGCCTCTTCTATTTGACTCACATAAGTATTTAGTTCATCAGCAATCGTCTGAATTAATAACAGATCATTTTTTAAGGTCGGCATGAAATCACTTAGCGCTGATTTTGAAGTATCCATGAAACTTTCTAAAGAAGTAATCGTTGTCTTTGCAGAAGTAATGGTCGTTTCAATCAATGGTAAATCGGTCTGAATTGAGGCAATTAAGTCTTTTAATTGAATTCCACCATTATGAGCTGTTTGCACTAAACTATTCATATCGCCAAATTTTGAAATTAATTCTTCTAATTGATCATAAACATGCGATAACTGAGGTAATACGGTTTCTTGAATTTCCAACCCTAATCCTTTTCCCGCTTCAAATAAAATACCACTGACAGTTTCAACAATTGTTTGATTGATATTCTCTTGAACACCAGTGGCCCCTTTACTAGTTAACTTAGGAGCAATGGCATTAATTTTTTCATTCACTCGATAAATCATTTGTCCTTTTTTTACATCACTTGTCACTAAAGATATAATATTTTGTGAAAAATTATCAGGAATCGTAATCGTTGCATAGAATGTTCCCTCTTCTAATGCCTTCTCTCCTTCTGCTTCGTCAACAAATTGCCATCCCATTAAATCATTTTCTTTTAATTGATCAACCACTTGATCTCCAATATTAATGAGTTTTCCATTGAACTCAGTTCCCTTGTCATTATTAATCACACCAATTTTAATTTGGCTCGTTGCTTCCTGACCATAAGGATCCCACGATGCTTTAATATTAAACCACGCATAAAGTGACGGTAATATACATAAGGCTAAAATAACGATAAGAGCGGCATAATTTGTAAAAATACGCTTAAGGTCCTCTTTATAAATCGTCCAAACATTTTTTATCATTTTAAATCTCTTCCTTCTTAACTAACTCATTCTATTTTACAATCCCTGCATTGTCCATAAAAGATCGTATGACTTAAATCTAATTTAAAGGCAGATTTTTGCTCGAAGATTGCACTGATTTTTTTTATTTCTTCACACGAAATATTTTCAACTTTACCACAGCGTTCACACTTTACATGACAGACGAATGCCTCGGTTGATTGTTCGTCCACATAACAATAACATGCTGTTGGTCCATCACCACGTAAATACTTTCGAATAATCCCTTTTTCTAATAATAAATTAAGATATCGATACACCGTTGATTTGCCTATCTTTGTTCCTTTAGAACGAAAATGGCTAATAATCTCTTCTGCAGTAATATGTCGATCCCGATTTGAAGCTAGATAGCTTAAAATTAAGCTCCGTTGCCTCGTCTTATAGCCTTTTGACTCGGTCATATTCACACCTCATTCTCATAAATTTGAAACTCAGTTTCAAATTCTACTCCTCTTTGCAGAAACTGTCAATAAATTTTATCTAATGGACCAACAAAAAAAGAGAAAGGTGTCTTTTTTTAGGATACCTTTCCCTTCAAATTTCATACATGTGCAGACTTTAATTTATGTTCTTTTACAACTATTCACAAACTGTTCAAAGAGCATTCTTTCTTGTTCATTTGTTTTACATCTCGATTCAGGATGCCATTGAACAGCCACTAAAAAGGGGTAATTAGAATGATGAATCGCTTCTATTAAGCCATCGCTTGAAAGAGCTTCAACCATTAGTCCTTCACCTAACTTTTTAATGCCCTGATGGTGTCTGCTATTCACCTGTAAAGTATTCACATTTAACCACTGAGCTAACAAGCCACCTTCGACAAAAAAAACTTCATGAACCGGTTGATCATACGGGATTTGTTGTCGATGTGAGAAGTTGCGATCTTTTTTATATTGTGTTGGGATGTCTTGAAAAAGTGTCCCCTTAAAGAAAACATTTAAGAGTTGTAGTCCTCGACAAACCCCAAAAATAGGTTTATTTTGCTCTATTATTTTTTCTACTAATTTCAACTCAAATCTATCCCTAGAATCACACATTTTCCCACATAAATCAGTAGCTTTTTCATGATAAATGTTCGGATTGATATCGTGTCCTCCTGTTAAAAACAATCCATCAATTTTTGAAGCAATCTCTTCAATCATAGCTTCATTTTGTACAAGAGGTAGAATGATAGGCATACCTCCTGCTAAGGTAATAGCCTCAAGATAATCTTGCTCCATCCAAACGCACTGCTTTCCATCATCCCATAATGGAGCTAATCCAATGATTGGTGAATTTTTCATTTTATTTCTCACTCCTTTTTCTACCTACTATTTTTTAATATATTACCCTTTTCATAAAATAACACCCTGTATACAGTCTATATTATGCAAAAATAAGAAACTTCTCAAATGGAGATTCAAAAAATGTCTAAAAGTAAAAAACGAGGAATTTTATCCTGATTCAATAACACAGATTTATCCTTCTTTCAATATGATATACAGAAAGTCTATTAAAAAAGAGGTGTAGCAATGAACATTATTCTTATCATCATGACGATTTTTATTTATATTGGCATGATTCTTAACACCAAAAAAAGAACAGCTACTGCACTGTTAGGTGCTGGAACATTATTACTCATAGGAACACTAACATCTTCCTTTGATGTTGCAAAAGCTTTTACCTCATTTCCTTCTGAGATTATCATTCTTCTGATCGTTCTTTCACTTTTTACGGATATATTTGAACGTTGCGGTGTCATGAATCGGATCAGCTATAAATTTGTCGAGCTCTCGAAAGGAAGTCAAACTTTTATTATTCTCGTTCTGCCCTTCCTTATTTTCTTTAGTTCCTTATTTATGAATAATCTAAGTGTCGTTCTACTCTTTACCTATACTACCATCTATTTAGCTAATCAATATCATATCCCGATTACTCCTATCTTAGTTAGTTTAGTTGTTTCTTCTAATATTGGAGGAGCAGCCCTTCCATGGGCTGACACCCCTGCTGTGATTCTGACTCTATACACTGATTTCTCACTTTTTGATTTCTTAAATAAAATGTTATTCCCTTGTTTCTTATTTATTGTTTTCCTTTGCGGTTATACATATATTTGGTATCGTTTTTTTTCAAAGCACTGGCGTGAATCGCCGGTCATTAAGAAAGAACCTATTAAATGGAAAGAATTACGTATTCCATTAATCCTATTCGTTGGTTATATTATTGGTTTATGTGTGGGTCCCTTTTTTAATGTCTCGATTGCCTACGTTTCTTTATTCTTTGGGGGATTAGCCTTACTTTCAAATCATAAAGAATCTATGGATCTTCTTAACGACTTGCCACTACTGGACTCGATTGCTTTCTTAATCGCTTTATTTTTAATTGGTGGTGTTTTAGAACAATGTGGAATTCTATCTTCTATCGCCGAATATATTTTAGCAGCTACACAACAAAATCCTTATTTAATGTGTCTCTCTATTTTAGGATTATCCTTTCTAATTGCCACATTTTTATCAGCTGGACCTGCTGCAGCCACTTTATTACCCATTTGTACATCTTTATCTTCGCTCGTTCCTTTTCACTTAATTTATGCTGCTTTAGCACTTGGTATTTTATCAGGCAGTAGTATGCTCCCTTGGTCGGCTACCGGTGGACCCGTGTTACTGAGCCAAACTAAACGATTTATTAAACATATTAGAATGTTACCCTACGAGAAAAAAGAGCTTGAAGAAATCTTTGTCTTAAAAAATTATCTTGTCTTCTCGATTCCATTCGCTCTTTTTATGGTCTTATTCTCTGCCCTTTATATAGTAATTTATATTGCGATTACGATTGGATGACTAATATCCAGGTTTAATGATTCGACTTTTCCCTCTCGTTTCTAAACCACCAATATCTGTATCTGTGAACAAACCACTTTCTAGTAGGACATTCAAATCAATAACGGTTGAGATTGAAGAAGTAGAAAGGATAGAGGCGACATAAACTGGGTCATAAATATTAATCAGTGATCGTTTAGGAGCACTTGCAAAGTTTGCTCCTGCATTCATCAGAGCTTCGTAATTCGATTGACACCCTCCAGCAAATATAATAAGATCATCATAATCTTTATAGACCTTCCGTGCCGCCTTAATCGATTCAACAAAAAATCGGGAATTTTTATAATCAGACGGTGTCATAGAGTAACGCTTCTCTTTTGTCATTGAATCATGACCTGTGAGGATTAAGATATCTGGATGATGCAAGCTAAGTAATTCTGAAATAAACAGCGGTTGATGGCATTCTTTGATACAGTAAGCATCAACTGTTAAGTTTAACTTCTTATACAATGAACAACATTTTTTAAAATATAACATATTTCCATCTAAATGCAGAATTCGACCAAACTTCATATTTTGATGATTCGAGATGGTTTGATAATGAGGGTATTGCTTTAACAGCTTAGGTGGTGAATCAATTAATTTTGAATCTTTATTTTTTAGTTTAGACCATTTATTTGAAATCAATAACCTTGATTCAACACATTCTAAATCATCCAGATCTGCATCTGCAATTAAGCGATAATTTAAACCGTTCAAGATAGCCTGATGATTGATAATTTTAACAATTGTAAATTTCATGTCTTTCTGATAAGATTTTCTAACAATGATGTCACCTACTTGCATAGAATACTACACCTCTTTATTATGCTATACTGCATCATATGTCGGTGAGTATAAACATGTAAAGGCAATCTTCTTTTCTTTTTCTAAACTATCATCCCCAGCTTATCCAATTTCTTTACTAAGATTGAAGCACCATATACCTATGAGGGTTAGAAGAAATCAATAAGTTAAATGTCTATTCACCATTTAAATCCTATCAAAATAATATCGTTTTAAAAGCTGTTTGTTTTTACTTAAATGCATCATACATCGGGATTATTGACGAAAAATATGGTGATTAAAAATCAATATTACTTCGATGCTTCGCTGATTTACAATCATTTGACGGGGAATAAATTACGGACAATGCCCCCATTGTGAAAGACTAAAAAAAGAACCTAGAGACAGAAATCGTTCTTCTGGACTAGGTTCTTTTCATTTTATTTTGATTCAACTAAGATTAATGGGACTAACATTTCTTCACGTGTTAAACCCGCATGAGTCGCTGTAAATTCAAATTTCTTCGTTTTAGTCAGCGGCATGTAATCAAATAATTTACGCCCGGTTGCACAAGCAATATAATCACCAATAAAATCTAATGTTTTTTTATGAGGTTCTCCAGGACCAAATAATTGCTTCTGTAATGCTTCCTGTCGTGTTAGTAAGATGAAATCATCACTAAATAACTCATTAAAGCGTTGCTTAAACGTATCACGTAAATCTTCGCGAATGAAGAATGACATTAAACGTCCTTCAATGAATGGTGGCATTAAAAAACAATCGGTTAATTGAGGATACTCATTTAAATACGTTTTATTCTCTACATCAATTAAACCGTGATCAGCAGAAACAATAATTAAGGTATCTTCTAGCGTCTTTGATAACGACGCTAATAAATCATTGATTTCTTGTAATTTTTGTTTTGTTTCTTCTGAGTAACATCCAGTTCCATGCATCGTTTTATCTGGATCCGTCCAATAAGCAAAGATGAACTTCTCTTCATTTGTTTGACAAAGCTTTTCTACCTCTTCAAAAAATCCTTTAGCATCTTCAACACCAATTTTTTGATTTTTACCTTTGTAATCAATATAGGCCGGTTCTACCATATAAGCCTTTGTCTGATGATGGGTTACCTGTTCAATTTGATCAAGAATATGAGCATATGGCATTAATTCATGCCCGGCATGAGGAAGTTCTAATTTTTCTCCAGTATGACTATCAGTATTGATAAAAGTATCGATATAGCGTCCATATTCTTTAAAATATAAAGACCATCCTAACCAACCATGTTCAAGTGGAGATTTTCCAGCATAATATGCAGTCATCGCCGCTGTTGTTGTCGATGGAACGACTGATGTTAGTTCAGATTTAATGTGTTGATTTAAAAAATCAGTTGATTTTAAGTTTTTCTCTAAGGCGTCAATGCCCATTCCATCAAACACCATTAAAACAATCGTTTTATATTTCTTAGCAAGAGCTGCTTCAAGCTCAGGTAATACCTTATATTCACATGGAAGTCCATAATACTTCATTACAGTTGCAATTGTATTTAAAATACAACAATTATAGTTTGGATAGATAATATTTTTCATCTTGTCACCTCATTTATTTCCCTTATATTATAAAACATTTTTCAATCCATAATCTACTTTCACGAATATTATTTTGTAAATGAAACATTTGGGCAAGAGTCAATGCCTTTTTAGGAAAAAATAATATACTATACTGTAACTGAATTACAAAGTGAAAGGATGTAGCAAATTATGAAACAAAATATGAGATGTCCAGGTAGTGCTCCAATTGTAGGAGGTGCACCTGTGATGGGTGGTGCACCTATGGGAAGTGTACCGATGCCAACTATGCCACCAATGGGTCAATATGAAACTTGTTGCCAAGTCGTTGAGCCAACTGTTACTTGTGTTCCTCAGCAACATCATTATCACCGTGTCGATCATGTCATTCCAGTTGTGGTTCGTAATGTCCACCATCACCATAACCAACACAATTATGTCGTAAATCGACAAGAAAGTGTTGAATCATATCGTTATGATGAATACTTAGCAGGTCCAACCGTTATTAACCAGCCAACGCTTTATGCTCAACCAACTCAAGCAATGGCTCAAATGGCAACGCAAGCACCTGTTACAACACAGCCTGCAATGATGAATCAAACAGCTTATATGCAACAAATGGTGGGACAACCAGCAGTTACCCCTCAAAGTACTTTAACTAATCAAGCACCATTGATGAGTCAATCTCTTTTAGACCAAATGATGGGGCAAAGCTTAATTTAAAGTGAGGGAGATTATAAAGACTAGTCTTCATAGACTGGTCTTTTTTCTTTACTTTTTAGATCATCAATATAATCGATATGTAATTTTTTATTAACTTATATAAAAGCAGAAATGTATGTTACTATTTTATAGCAGCTTTAGTTAAACATTAGCTTTCATACTAAGACGTCATATAGTCCTTGGGTCACCTAGCGATTTCTGAAAGAAATCTATTCCTCTACTGCTAGGGCTTTAGTTTTTACAATATGAAAAACTGATCTGAACTTATATATCAATAATAGATTTACAGTAAATCATGGTTCTATAATATTTGGTGTGGGTGATTCCCACACTTCTTTTATTTGGAATAAAAAATAAGTATAAAAAAAGAGACATCACGTCCCAAATTCTATACCATGTAATTGACCAAAAAAACCACGAAAGGATTGGGGTTAT
>NZ_JAMQUU010000089.1:0-1730 GCF_025594975.1 Turicibacter sp. T129
GGGCATGCGCCCAACATCCCACTAATTCAATATTCGGTAAGTTCTTATATCCGGAATACCCATCACAATGCAGGTAGCCTTTAAATCCATCGAGTAATTGTTCAGCGACGACTCTTGCACGAGTTAAATCTGCGTGATAATAAACGATGGGTGTTTCGCATTCTTTACCTGTTTGAATTAACCAGATTCGTGCCTGAGATGTTGCGTCACGTCCATCCGTTCGATTTAACACTTGATAGTGCGTTTCATCGGCATGAAGAACTTCTTCTTTTACTAAGATTTTGGCGAAATAATCGTAAAGTGGGCGTAACCAATCATTGGCGACTTTGATCATCCAGTTCGCCATCGTGCGCCGACTTAATTCTAAACCATACGTCTGCCATTCTTTCTCTTGACGATAAAGTGGAAGGCTTAATTCATACTTTTGATGGATCATCCAAGCTAGAACACTAGGCCCAGCTAAGCTCCTTTGAATGGGTCCTTTAGGGACTTCAGCACATTGAATCGGCTGTGGTTCATAGGAGTCATCATGACAATCACACTTATAAGCGTGTGAATAGTACACTTTTTTAAATAGTTTCGCTGGGATAAAGCAGACCTCTTCACGAATGATTTTCTTTCCCATCGGTTTCATCTTTTGACCACAATAGTCACATGTACAATCTTCACCATGTAACTCACAGTGAATTTCTTCAACGGGTAAATCTTTGGTTAGCTCTGCCTTACGCCCCGATGCCTTACGGCGGCGATATGTGATTTCTTCTGTTGGTTCAATGTTTGTTTGGTCGTTTTCTAAAACAGGATCCTCAAAAAGTGAGAGTTGATTGGGATCAACTTTAGTTTTCTCGCTTGAGGATCCAAAAAGCTTTTTTGTTAGAAATTCTACTTGTTCCGTTAATTGTTGAATTTTTAGAGTCTGCTCAGTGATTTGTTGATCTTGTTGAGTGATTCGTTGAGTTTGTTGATCCAGTTTTTTTAATAAGTTCTGATTTTCTTTGATTAGTTTTGATTCAAACGTACTCAATTGCCTCACCTCTTTTTCTAAAATGATTCATGTTAGGCTTAGTATGCCCAAAAGTAGATAGAAAATACAGGTTTTATTACCATTTTATAATGATTTAAATCAGACATCCTGTTTGAGCTGGTTTGATGGCTTTAGGTTGTTGAATAGATAAGCCTTCAAGTAGCCAACGAAGCTCCTGATGGGTTAATTTTTTGACTTCTTCTTGGTTTCTTGGCCATTGAAGGTTCCCCTTCTCAATCCGTTTATATAATAAGATAAAACCGTCTTTATCCCAATAAAGGGCTTTGAATCGGTCTTTTTTTCGTCCACAAAATAGGAAAAGGGCATCGTTAAATAAATCAAGATTATACTTGTCTGTGATGATACCTGCTAGTCCATCAATGCCACAGCGCATATCAGTGTGACCACAAACGATAAATATGTTTTGAACATTCGAGAAATTAACGAGCATGTTTAGACATCTCCGCTAAAACGGCATGTAAGATATGTTTATCAACTCCATTATAAAACGTCGCTTCAGCACCGTTTATTTTGAAGTAACATGAAGGGGTATCAGTATAGGGCTGATCAGATGAAGATTGATTTAACTGAACAGGAACAATGATCGGATTTTCTTTCATAAAAAAATTGACCTCCTTTTCTTTGATAGCTTCATTTTAGCTCAAAGTTGGAGGTCAAAATAGACAGGTTTATATTACCCGCTTAC
>NZ_JAMQUU010000009.1:0-39086 GCF_025594975.1 Turicibacter sp. T129
AATTATCTCCTACTCGATTTTCTATTTAAATTATTGCTTTTAGGCTATAGTCTAAATAAATAGATGGGTGTAATTAAGCGCCATGCACAGGGGATTAAATTAATTGAGTTCATTTATAAGTAAGTATAGTGTATATATCAATAATCCAATCCATCTTATAAAAAACATTCTGTCTTAGAGAGAACAGAGTGTTTGAAAATGTGGAAACAAAGATCTTACTCATGACTAAGAGGGATTTTAATGTAAAATCTGAACATATTTTTTTCCTCATTGACATCAAATAAGGCGATCCCATTAGCGGATTCGACGATGTTTTTAATACTTTCAATCCCAACACCATGTTGTTTTTTATTTCGTTTTGTTGTTCTGATTTTATTTTGTTCAATAATAATTTCACCATTAAAGCTATTTTGAGTATAGAGAATAAAGAAATCATCTTTAATATAACTTTTAAAGATAATTTTTCTCATCTCCTGCTCATCTTGTCTGATACAGGCCTCATAGGCATTATTTACAAGGTTTCCAAAGATTCGGCTTAGTGATAAGTCACTAAGTGATAAATGATCAGGAATCGAGCATTCGGCATTAAACTCAATGTTTGCTTGTTTACATCTTTCAGATAAGGATTTTAGGATGACATCTACAATCAGTCGATTTGAGTAACACTGATTTTCTGTAACAATAACTTTAATATCCGAATCAATCGTTTTTAAAATTTCTTGTGCTTTTGGAATATCTCCTTGATCGAGAAAATAACTGATATTAGTTAAGACACTTTTAAAGTCGTGATTATACATTCTTAGAATTTCCGCGTAGTGATCTCGTTTTTTATAAAGTTCCTCTTGATGTTCAAGTTGTAGTGAAATTAATTTATTATTGAGCTCAACTTCTTTAAATTTGATTTGTTGAATTTGTGTAAACAAAAGGAAATAGTAACAAAGACCGATAATTACTCGATTCATTAACAATGGAATAGTTGTTGTTTTGATATTAGCGGAGTAAAAGTCAATATAGTTAGAATTTAGCATGAGAATCACGAGTGTTCCTTTTACTAAAATCGTAAACTTTAAAATAGGGATATTCATTAATATTTTCTTAGCAACATCTAATGGAAGTAGTTTATTAAAATTAAACAGGATAAAAAGTACAATAATGCGGGAGACACAGAATGAAAGCATATAGTTTCCTTTATCCTGGACAAGAGTATACATACTTTGGTTTGTGATGAGTGATGAGACACCAATGACGATATCACGTGTCAGAACGAGTTGAAAGACGATGTTAATGCAGATAATAAAAATAACTGACTTGAGATCAGTAAAACAAAGTCTTAGAGAAAAATATAAAACGATACTTAAAATAAAGTAGGTTAGAGGAATGAAAATCTTATAGGTGATTAAAAACATTGAAACAAGTGTTAAAAATAGTGATAAGAAGGTAATCATCATGCGAGAAGAAAATCGCGTCGTTAATAGCTTGTTAAAATAGTTTAGCTGACAAACATTATAAATATAGATTAAAATAAAAAGAATTAATTGAATTAGCTGCTCACTCATAAGGGTACCTCTATAAAAGGATATGGTCTAGCTCATTTTTTAGATAGTTCTCTTTGAAGGTAGACGAGTACTTTCGTCCAATTGGAATCGTAATCCCTTGCTTAAGAGAGCATTCTGATTTATTAAAGGAGCTGATGTAGGTTGTGTTAACGATGTATGATTTGTGACAACGGATGAATCCATACTCGTTAATTTTTTCAGCTAAACTATTAAGTGTTGTATTCAGTTCTTCTTTTTCACCGGATAGATTATATAAGATGACCTTTTTTCCGATACTTTCAATATACAAAATATTATCAAGTTTAATTAGTTTATTTGTCTGTTTACTTGAAATCATAATACTTTTCTTTCTCTTTTTTTCAACTTCCATCATCGCTCTTAAAAAGGTTCCTTTTAATTGTTCTTCATCACGTAAATCTTTAATTAGATAATTGAATGGCTCAACTGAGAAAGAGTCGAGTGCATATTCTTTACTAGAAGTTAAAAAGATAATAATGCCAGTATAACCGAATTTTCTTAAAAGTTGCCCCGCTTCAATTCCATTCAACTTCTTCATAATAATATCAATAATAACAATATCGATTCGATTAGGATTGTCTTCTAATTCAAAAGTAAGGCTTTCACCGCTGGTATAGGTTTCCATCATAATCGGAATATGATAGATATCTGCTAATTCATTAATTTTTGTAGAATAGTAATTTAAATAATTAAGATCATCATCACATAAACAAATATTAATCATTGTTAAATTTCCCCCCTATAAAAATTCAATATAATACAAAAAATGTTCAATACGTATCATGAAAAAATAATGACTTATGCAGAGCTTGGAATCATTCTCATAATGACGACAAAATGTTTGTTTTTTCTACTATTCATATCTTACCATAAAAGAATTAGGAGACATAGGAAAAAACTATATAAAATAGAGGGAAGAATTATACTAAAATCTGAACAGTTTAAATTAATCCATTAGTTGATTTAAATGTCGTTTATGCCTTAGAAGATGTTGTTTGTACCCAAGTCGTAACTTTCTACTAGTTTCTTGTTATAATAAACATGTTCTTAGAGGTTTAATCTTTAAGAGAATATTCTCTATAAATTCCCAAAATCATATATTACCCTATTTACTCTAAGCAGATTCTCTTTCCCATATTTACAGAGATTTTTACTGAAGAGTATCGTTTTTAAAAGAAGCTACCTCCCAATAGCTTCTTTTTATATTGTAAATGAAACTATTAAATAATCTTTTTAGGAAAGACCTAAATTTTTCTATACAACTGGGTGGAATTTAGATAATCATGAATTGTAACATTTTATTATTGTTTAAGAATTAAGCGTGTTTAATGGAAAAAACCTCCCTTATCAAAGGATTTAAGATCTTTGGTAAGGGAGGTTTTAATTTATTAGAGATAAAAGAAGTAGTTATTTTGTTCTTTAGTTTGAAGATGACTCTAGCTTCGACTTTAGTAATATAGGCTTCATACCATCAGTTTAATGAATCATTAACTTTTTATTAAAGACTTCTGTGTAAAGTTTAGATAGGGTTTCAAGTTTTCCGATATAAATGCTTGGAATTGGATGTGAAAATTGGATTTGTATGTTATTTTCCTTTACATGAAGTGAGGTGAATTCTTGTTTTAATGCAGTTAGATAGCTTGCAAGTTGAAGGATAAGTGAAAGTTTTTTACAGTGAGCAAGATCTGGCTCATTTAAGACATTGGCATGTTCTAATTTAATATTGAAGCGATCTAACAATTTCACAGTATAAGCACACATTAATTGTTCCTTTGGAGTTAAGCCGTTTACTTGGACATTCATGAGTAAATGGAAGGTATGTTTATTCACATTTTGGTATGAGATGACTTGTCCAATCTGATGAAGTTTACTAATCGTTTTTAGAATATTGACTGAAGAAGGATCATTAATGCCTAATTGATTAGCAAGTGTTAACGTTGATTGTTTTAGTCGGTCGTTATGATGCTCATCAAGTTTAAAATGAGTGAGCAAGTTACAAAGTGAATAATCGAGAACTGAATGAGTTGGAAGATCAAGTTGTTTAAAGATTAAACCTTGACGGATTCCATAGCGGTTAATGACAAGTTCTTTAGAATCAATGTAGCTCATTAAAGCTCGAATTGTCATTAAACAACCTAACACAATATCCGCACGTTCCTTCGTAATTCCTTTTACACCTAAGCGATCTTTTAAAGAGAGAGGCGCTAACATGTCGTAAACAGTTTGAAAGTTCTCACATGTGAGGATGTATTGATGTTGAAGTTTAAAGTTATCGCCAATAAGATTACGATAGATTTTACTAATCATACGAATTGTACCACCAATTCCGACGATTGGTAGATGAATGGCATCTTTTAACCAAGGAATGTCGTTAAACGATGAATTAATAAAATTCTTGAAAGTTTCCGATTTTTCTTGGGTAATTTCGTCTCCTAAATTGAAATTTTTACTTGTGACGATTGCTCCAAGTGGAAGACTGATCGAGTTAATCAATTTTTTATTTTTTACGAGGACGACTTCCATACTTGATCCTCCGATGTCGATTTGTAAATAATCTGATAAATCAATCGTATGAAGTGTTGCTAAGTAACCGTAATAAGCTTCCATTTCCCCAGGAAGAAGCTCGACCTGAATATTTAACTGCTGATTAATTTGATTTAAAATATGTTCTGAGTTTTTTAGACGGCGCGTCGCTTCGGTTGCAATTGCTAAGATGGTTTTCGATTGATGATAATCACTAAGATGTTTAAAGTAGCTTAGAATATCTATTAATTTCTTTGATCCCTCTTCACTTAAGGTTTGATCTGGCGTCATGTATTGACTCATACGGAATGGGACTTTTTCTTCACAAAGAATATCATAATATATCTTGGAATTAAGATTAGTAATTAAGACCTTAATTGAATTTGACCCAATATCGATAATACTTAATTTTTTCAATGAAATCACACCTTTGTTTTCGAGTTATTACTTATTATAACAAAATCTTATTGAAGAAAAACGTGATTTTAGACAAAGATAAAAAGGATGAATTTTTTAACCAAAAATTAATAAAAATATAACAGAAGATTAACAATTACCCCCAAAAAATATGGTAGTTTGAAATAAAATGGGTAAAAAGAATAGGGAGATGTGTGATGGAATCATTAGATCAGCCAAGTTATTTTTTTAATCGTGAATTAAGCTTATTAGAATTTAATCAACGCGTATTAGAGCAAGGGAAGAATAAAGAAAACCCGCTGCTAGAGCGTGCGAAATTTCTATCGATTGTTAGTTCAAATTTAGATGAATTTTTTATGGTGCGTGTTGCTGGTTTATATGATATTTGCCAGGCAAAAGTTCAGACAGAGGATATGTCTGGTCGAAGTCCAATTGAGCGAATGAAGGAAAGTTTGTTTAAGACTAGAACGATTGTTTCCGAGCTTTATCAGACGTATGATGCATTGTTAGATGAACTCAAAGAGTATGGGATTGAGCTAGTAAAATATGAGGAGTTAGATCAAAAAACAAAAGGATACATGGATTATTATTATCAAAATCAAATTTATCCTGTTTTGACACCGATGGTCATTGATCAAGCCCGTCCCTTTCCACTTATTTTAGATAAGACATTAAATATTGGGTTGTTACTGATGGGAAAACAAGATCATGAGCAAGTTTTTGCTACGATTCAAGTTCCCTCTGTTTTACCGCGAATCGTTCCTGTTCCGACGGAAAAAGGATCGGTCCATATGCTACTTGAAGATTTAATTAAACCAAAACTATCCGAGCTTTTTAGTAGCCATGAGGTCTTACATAGTTGCTGTTATCGAATCACGAAGAATGCAGCGATGCACGTTGATGAAGAAGACGCTGAAGATTTATTAGAAACGATTGAACAATCATTAAAACAACGTAAGTGGGGAGAAGTGATTCGTCTAGAAATTGAATCTTCAGCTCCGCGTGAAATTGTACAAATTCTTGAAGAGGAACTCGAAGTAGAAGACGCTTATGTTTTCCGTGTTCATGGACCAGTAGACTTAACCTTTTTATCTAAATTAGGTAATATTGAAGGTTATAATGAGTTGAAGTTTACACGCATTATACCTAATTCAATTTCTGAATTAAAAGAACGTTCCATCTTTGATGTCTTGCGTGAGAAAGATATATTATTACATCATCCGTTCCAATCCTTTGATCCCATTGTTAAAATGGTCCAACAAGCTGCGGATGATCCAAAGGTTTTAGCGATTAAACAAACGCTTTATCGAGTCAGTGGACATTCGCCAATTGTTGAAGCATTAGCACGTGCGGCTGAGAATGGGAAACAGGTAACAGTGCTAGTCGAGTTAAAAGCCCGTTTTGATGAGGAGAATAATATTCACTGGGCTCGTAAGCTTGAAAAATCGGGCTGCCATGTGATTTATGGTGTTATTGGATTAAAAACACATTGTAAAATTCTTTTAATTGTTCGTAAAGAAAAGGATGGCTTAACTCGTTATGTTCATTTTGGAACAGGTAATTACAATGATGTCACTGCTAATTTTTATACCGATATGGGGATTTTAACATCGAATCACCAAATGGGTGAGGATGCATCGATTCTATTTAATATGTTATCAGGTTATGCTTCAGCAGATAAAATGAAGAAAATTACGATTGCTCCCCATAAGCTTCGTTTAAAATTTGAAGCATTGATTGATCGAGAAATTAAGCATGCTAAAGCAGGGAAAAAGGCACATATCATTGCTAAAATGAATGGCTTATATGATAAACAGATGATTATGAAATTGTATGAAGCTTCCTTGGCTGGCGTTAAGATTGAATTGATCGTTCGAGGCGTTTGTTGTTTGCGTCCACAAATGAAAGACATTAGTGAAAACATCACCGTACGTAGTATTGTTGGACGGTTCTTAGAGCATAGCCGTATTTATTATTTCTATAATGATGGTGAAGAAGAAATTTATATTTCAAGTGCTGACTGGATGTATCGTAATTTAAGTAAACGCGTGGAGACAATGGGAATTGTTGAGGATGAAGGTATTAAAGAAAAAATAAAACAAATCTTAGACATTTATTTAAGTGATAATACAAATGCCTATGAGTTACAGGCAGATGGAGGTTATGTTCCAGTTGAGATTAAGAAAAGAATTGTTAATTCTCAAATGGAGATGCTCCATGTAATGAAAGATGAAGCACCAAAGATTAAAATCTGCGACGTATTAATGCCAATTTTAAAATAACTGAGCAGTCTAAAAGCTAGTTTTAGCTTTGATAATTTAAGTGAAAAGCACCGATTAGATATTAATTTAATCGGTGCTTTTTTTCGTTCTGATTACCTATCTGTAGGAATAAAGTGATAGTAGAGTTAGACGAAATGAGGTGTTTAAGATTGGATTGGTTACATGTTAAAGATTTAGACGAATTAAAAAAATTAGGAAATTTTAAGGAAGTTAGAGCAGAAATCAAAAAGTTTGGTGGCAAAACAATTCATGTTTCTGGTCGGAGTTGGAAGGAGCTATTGGTATCGATTGAAGACTTTCAAAAAGCGATTCAACAATTAAATTTAAGCGAATGTAAAAACCTCGTAGATGAGGCAATGGTTAGTCCATCGAGTGAAAATACCAACCAAACGGTTAGCGAAAGCGGTTATTTTACAACAAAAGCAAGCGAATACATTTTTTACTTAACCGAATTGGATGGCGAAGCGCGAATGAATAAATTAGGAATTACGGCCACACATTTTAGTAGTAAACGAAAGGCTAAAACTTGGCGTGATCATATTTCTAAGGTCATTCATCCTGATGTTTGCAAACATGTTCATGCGAGTGATGCAATGGCTCAACTTAATGATTTGTACAATCAAATGGTTGGGAGGGAATAGCCATTGGGAAGAATGATTTAATTCTTTATCATCCAGGCAAAGATTTGAATTATCCCATTCCAGACATGGATGAAAGAATCTATAAAGGAGTTAAAACACAGTTGAAAAATGCATGGCGTGATGGTGTTTTAGTTGATGAAAAAGGATGGATATGGGTTAAAAAAGAGAAACTTCATACGATTTTACGAACTAGTGTGGATAATGCGAGATATATCGCAATGAAACTACCGAGTGAAGATAAGCAGTACTTTAATGGGGAGCCATATATTAGAGGTTTTCAAGTCGTTGCGCAGTTAGCTAAAGAGATTGAAGAAAATGGAGTAGGAAAAAGAGGATTAGCTCTTATTGCATCAAAAGAATTTTATGAGAGTATTTATATGTGTGATACGGTTGTTCGTCTGAGGTTAGAATACGATAAAGATAAAGCGGTAGCGCGTCGGACATTAAAGAAAAAACGTAAGAAAACTTATAATGTTAAATATGATGAATTAACAGGTGATCCATTAAAGCTGAATTGTGAATTCTCACATATACGTAGTTATGCAATTTATAAACAATATGCTGATGATATAGACAATGGTTTAATGGTTAATAAAATGACACATCGTTTAATTACCGAACGAGGAGTTAATGATGAAAACCAATTACTCGCCCTTTGTCAGGAACAAGGATGGAAAACGGATTGGTATGAAGTGTATATAAATAAGTTTCGTTTTTAAGGGGGCTATCTCAAGTTTGAGACAGCCCTTTTATGCGGGGATTTTTTGTTACCACCTGATAGGAAGTGAATATAGTATTAGTATCAAGGTAGATATTCAAAGAGAGTTGTAAAGATAATTTCCTGACTCATACTGAAGAGTCTTTCATATATTAGAATAGCCGTAAAATTCATAATATAGAGGAGAGATAAATTTTATGGACCCGGAACCGATGAGCTTAGTGTCACAATTTATTTTGATTTTAGTATTAACGTTATTGAATGCATTTTTTGCGTCAGCGGAGATGGCGATTGTATCGGTCAATCGAAATCGAATAAAAATGTTAGCAGATGACGGAAATAAGAAAGCATCCTTACTCGTTGATTTATTAGAAGAACCAAATAAGTTTTTATCAACCATTCAAGTGGGGATTACATTAGCAGGATTTTTTTCAAGTGCTTCAGCAGCTACAGGAATCTCAGAAGTTATTGGTGCTTCCTTATCACAGCTCGGTATACCTTATGCACAATCTATCTCGCTAGTAGTCATTACCATAATCTTATCTTATTTTACACTCGTCTTTGGTGAGCTTGTACCTAAGCGTATTGCTTTACAAAAATCAGAACAGATGGCGATGTTGTCGGTGAGACCGATTGTCTTTGTTTCTAAATTTGCGAAACCTTTCGTTAAACTCTTATCTTTATCGACTAACTTATTACTTCGAGTCATTGGAATGAGCGACACGGATTTAGAAGAAAAAGTATCTCGCGAGGAAATAAAATCACTGGTTGATGCAGGAGAAGAATATGGTGTCATTAATCAAATTGAAAAAGAAATGATTAATAGTATCTTTGATTTTGATGATAAACTTGCTAAAGAGGTTATGACTCCTCGGACTGAAGTTTATATGATTAATAGTAAGCTACCATTATCAATTGAAGAATTATTAGAAGAAAATTATTCACGTATTCCAGTTTATGAAGGCGATATGGACAACATTATTGGAATTTTATATCTTAAAGATTTTTTGCATGAAGCTTATCAAGTTGGATTTGAAAATGTGGATATAAAAAAATTACTTCATCGGCCTTATTTCGTACCTGAGTGTAAAAACATTGATCAACTATTTAAGGAGTTACAAAAATCTAAAAACCATCTTGCTGTATTGATTGATGAGTATGGAGGGTTCTCAGGAATTGTAACGATTGAAGATTTAATTGAAGAAGTGATGGGTGACATTAATGATGAATACGATGACGATGATCCTGTTATTCGAAAAATTGATAATGATACATATATTGTTAACGGATTGATTAGCATAAAAGAACTTAATGATAAATTGCAATTAAATCTTGATGAAGAGACAGAAGACTATGATACATTAGGTGGATTTTTAATTAACCAAATTGACTATATTCCAAGTGAAACAGAAGAGTGCATGGTCGAATATGAAAACCTTGTATTTAAAATCGAATGTGTGAAAGATAAACGAATCGAAATGGTTAAGATTCATATTCAATAAATGATTTTATGAGCGACCACCTCGAAATGAAAAAGAGATGATTTCTGTATTGTGCAGGAGTCATCTCTTTTTAACTAATATTTCTAATTATTGTAAGATAAAATTAAATACAGAGGTAGTGAAAGGACCATTCAATAAACTATTTTGTTGAATATGATAAAACAGGAACTAAGATATATAAGATTATAAGATATGTAACCGTCCCAGTGCATTATCCAAGTAATTGATTTAGTTCAAGAACTTCTAAATAACAATACAATATAAGACTCTTTAGAGGGAGGTTAATAAAAATGAGTTATATTTTTAAAGAAAACTTAGTTTCAAGTAGTAAATATTCAATCAAGTGTCCCTATCCCATGAAACCTAGATATGTTGTCTGTCATAATACTGCAAATGATGCATCAGCAACTAATGAAATCAGCTATATGATTGGTAATAATAATTCAGTTTCTTATCATCTTGCCGTAGATGATACGTATGTTATTCAAGGAATACCATTTAACCGTAATGCTTGGCATGCCGGTGATGGTAGTAGTGGACTTGGTAATCGTTATGGAATTGCCGTTGAAATTTGTTATTCAAAATCAGGGGGGTCTAAATATACCGCTGCAGAAGAAAATGCAGTTTATGTGATGGCACGACTACTATATCAATATGATTTAGGAATTGATGCTTTAAAACAACATGCTGATTTTTCAGCTAAAAATTGTCCACACCGAATTCGAGATGAGGGTCGTTGGAACAGTGTTAAAACAAGAGTAGAAACTGTTTTGCAAGCGATTAAAGAGGGAAGATGTGACCCTAAATTATCTAGTGGAACAACGGTTATCTCACCTCCGTATTCACCTGATGATGAGTCTCCAAGTTTACCAGGATTAAAATTTACAGTAAAAGTGATTTGTAATGAATTAAATATTCGTAAAGAAGCCTCATTCACAAGTCAAGTTGTAGGAACTGTTAAAAAAGGTGATGTTTATACCATTGTAGAAGTATCCAACGGATTAGGACGCTTGAAATCTGGAGCGGGTTGGATTTCAATGGGAACAGACTATGTTGAAAAAGTTAAAATTGACTCCCCAACAGACTCAACCGATAGTTCTTCAAGTTTTACTGTAAAAGTGATTTGTAATGAATTAAATATTCGTAAAGAAGCCTCATTCACAAGTCAAGTTGTAGGAACTGTTAAAAAAGGTGAAGTTTATACCATTGTAGAAGTATCCAATGGATTAGGACGCTTGAAATCTGGAGCGGGTTGGATTTCAATGGGGACAGATTATGTTGAAAAAGTTACAACCACTTCATCTTCCAGTTCATCTGGCTATCAAGTTAAAATTGTGAATTGTTCCGTATTAAATGTTCGATCGGGTGCAGGTACTAGTTACCCTGTCGTTACTACTGTTAAAGCTAACGAAGTTTATACAATTGTTGATGAAAGTAATGGCTTCGGAAAGCTAAAAAGTGGGGCTGGTTGGATCAGTTTATCCTATACAAAAAAAATATAAGTTCAGGAAAGGATTTAACAATCAATCTTTATGAATAACTAATATTTTCGGGGGGAGGTTAACTAATGATGGAACTGCTAGCAGTTGTCGTAGTCGCAATTCTGATAGAATCAGCCGTTGAAACATTCAATACATTATTCAAAAATAATGGGAAATTAAGCTATAAAAAAATCGGAGCAATTATATTAAGTATCGCAGTTTGTGTTTGTGCTAAGTTAGATTTATTTAGTATATTAGGAATAACTATGGTTGTTCCATATGTTGGGGAGATAGTTACTGGGCTAGTTGTGAGTCGTGGTAGTGGCGTCGTCAATTCCCTAATTGAAAAACTTATGCAATTAAGATCTTCAAAATCTACACAAGTATAGCGAAGAAAATAATTAATTTGAAATAAGATGAACAATATAAAGGACCATAGAAAAAGCTAAATTCGCCTTCTTTTATGATCCTTTTATTCTTCTTTAGTTAATTCATGAACTGGAACGGGATTTCCTATTACACTAGTATCATTGATTGCGATATCTAATTTTTCATAACATTCGATTGTTTGCTCGCCCATTTGTTTTGCATTTTCTTCAATGGAGGTATCTAAGTTTAGAAAGAGTGCCTCTCCAACTTTATCCTGAATATAAACTAGTGTTTTTGCGCCATTTACTTAATCATTATCAACAACGACGATTTTAGCGCCTTTTAATGGTCCTCTCATAGCAGTCACTCGTCCAATTTCCCATAATAATCATTAATTTATCTTTAAATCAATTTTTATAATAAGTTCCCATATAGATCCCTTTTCGATTTATCGTTCTTGATTAAAGGTATGATATTGTATGAACGTAATAGAATTTATTATCGCTGTAAATGATAAAAAATAGAATTTTATAAATCGACAAAGTAAAACGCATACAAAACTGAATGGTAAGAATAAATTTAATGTTGTTTTATTCTTGATTTTTTTTAATTAGTTTGCTATTATAGTCCGAACACCATTTGTTAACACTAAATCTTAGTGTCAGTATGTTGTTCAAAATTTAATTTCAGCAGGAGGGGTAACATGTCTAAGATTGCAGCCTTTTTTGATATTGATGGTACGATTTATCGTGAAGGACTTATTACGGAAGTATTCAAGAAAATTATTAAATATGAATTAATCGAAGAGGATGTTTGGCATAACGAAGTGAAACCTGTTTATTTAAAATGGGATCGTCGTGAAGGTGACTATGATGAGTATCTATTGAAGATGGTGGATGCTTATAAACAAGCTATTCTTGGTGTAAGTAAAGAACACATTGATCATGTGGCACAAAAAGTTATCAATCAAAAAGGTGATCGTATTTATACTTTTACACGTGAAAGAATGAAATGGCATAAAGAACAAGGACATATTGTTATTGCAATATCAGGATCTCCAATTGAACTTGTAAGTAAAATGGCTATGAAGTATAAAATGGATGATTTTAGAGGAACAATTTATGAAACAGATGATTCAGGGCGTTATAACGGAAATGTTATTCCGATGTGGGATGCTGTTAGTAAACAAAAAGCACTTCGTGAGTTAGTTGAAAAGTATGATATTGATTTAAGTCAAAGCTACGCCTATGGAGATACGACAGGGGATTTAACAATGTTCCATCATGTTGGAACACCATATGCGATTAATCCAACAAAAGAATTAATGATGAAGCTAATGGAAGATCCTGAATTAAAGGAAAAAATTAATGTGATTGTTGAGCGTAAGGATGTTAAATATAAATTAGATTTAGATCATATCGAATTAATTTAATGAGCGATGAATAGGGGAATGACGATGATTAAACATGTGATTTGGGATTTTGATGGTACATTATTTGATTCTTATCCGGGAATGGTCAACGCCTTTTTAAGAGCATTAAAAAAGTATGGAATTGAAGCTAAGTATGATGAGGTTTTAAAGCTATTTTTGAATTCTGAAAAAACAGCCGTTCAATATTATCAAAAACGGTTTTTATTAGGTGAAGAATTAATTGAGGTATATCAAGATGAAAAAAGTCACATTGATTTATCAAGCATGTTACCATTTCCATATGCTAAAGAGGTTTGTCAAAGAATTAAAGAGGCGAGAAGATATAATTACATTTTAACGCATCGGGGGAGTACTACTTATGATATTTTAAGGAAGAATGGAATGGTCGAGTTATTCACAGAAATCGTGACAAAAGACAATCAATTTGCGCGAAAACCAGATCCTGAAGCGATATATTACTTACTAGACAAGTATCAGATTGATCTAAAGGAAGCGATGATTGTTGGAGATAGAGAAATTGAAATTCTTCTAGGACAAAAGGCCAAGGTTAAAACTTGTTTTTATGAAAGTGGAAATAGGGAACCTGAATTACAAGCAGATTATCGTGTGAAATCTCTTGAAGAAGTACTAGACATTATGAATATTAAAAACTAAACAAAAGCTAGTTACTTATCAGGGGAACTAGCTTTTGTTCTTAATGACTAAAGAATGGATGTTATGATAAAATAGAAAGAATGATAAATTGAAATGGATGGAGATTTATGGCGAGTATTAAAGATGTTGCGAGACGGGCTGGAGTGGCTCCAAGTACGGTCTCACTCGTATTGAATAATACAGGATATGTATCTGAAAAAACACGAGAAAAAGTAGAAAAAGCAATGAAAGAGTTAGATTATATGCCCAATGAATTGGCACGTAATTTATATAGAAATAAAACGAATATTATAGGAATCATTATTCCACATATTGATCATCCTTTTTTTAGTACATTTGTAAAATATACCGAAAAGTTTTTATATGAGTTAGGATATAAAACAATGATCTGTGGAACGGTAAATCGTGATCATGTAGAGAAAGAATTTTTAGAGTTATTACGCAGACAGGTAATGGATGGGATTATTATGGGGGCTCACACTTTAGATGTTGAAGAGTATCAAAAAATTAATCGACCTTTAGTAGCGATTGACCGTTATATTGATGCTAATATTCCGATTATTTCTTCTGATCACCATAAAGGTGGGGTGTTAGCTGCGAATAAACTCATCAGTAATGGTTGTAAAAAAGTGGTTCAAATTAAAGGGGCAACCATTGTTAATACACCAGCCCACGAATATCATCAATCATTTAGAGATATTTTAGAGAAAGCTTCCATTGAAGTTCATGATATTGAAATGGGAATTAATTGTTTTGAACCTGATGATTTTAAGAAGGTAGCAGATGAATTATTTAGTCAATATCCTGATGTTGATGCTATTTTAGGTGCTGATTTAGCTATTTTAGCTTGTTTGCAAAAAGCAAGGCAATTAGGTTATGAGGTGCCAGGAAATCTAAAATTGATTGCTTATGATGGAACTTATATGACGACAATGAATGAGACGATTATGACGTCTGTTGTTCAGCCAATTGAACAATTAGCACAAGAGGCAGCTAATGCGATTGTTAGTTTAATAGATGGAAAAGTGATTGAAAAACAACATCTTATATTAGATGTGGAGCTGCGAGAAGGACAGACAACCATTTAAAAGAATCGAAGGGGAACTGATATCAAAAATATGAGTTCCCTTTTCAGAGCAAAAAAAAATGTTTACAAATTTTGGTGGGTAACGCTTGCAAAAAATGTAAGCGTATAGTATGATAGTAGTATCGAACGGGTTTGATAATTTTTTCAACAGTATCGAACGGGTTTGATAATTTTTTCAACAGTATCGAACGGGTTCGATAGAAGGGGGAGCTATGAAATTTAATTCAGGGCAATATAATTGCTTAGAGATATTTGTAAAAAGTATTCAGGAAGAACAGGGCGAAGTAAGTTTAACTAATCTTAGTACTTCTGAATCATCAACAATTAAATCAGGAATCTTTAATTATAAGTTGGTAAAGTTTAATCTTGAAAAAGAGACAGAATATCAACTGAGCCTTTTAAATGCAAAAAGTTCAATTGCTTATCTAAGTGGACACGAAAATATTTTGGATACGGGTGTTAAATTTATTGAAGTAAAAAATAACGAGATGTTAGAAATTAAAGATGAACTAGCGAGTTGGTACGATACACCTTATCGTGAGCAATATCATTTTGGACCGTATAAAAACTGGATTAATGATCCGAATGGACTTTGTTTTTATAAAGGATACTATCATTTGTTTTATCAAGCTAATCCTCATTCTCAAGAATGGAGCCATATGCATTGGGGACATGCAGTTAGTAAAGATTTAATTCACTGGACTCATTTACCTTATGTTTTATTTCCACAAGATGAAATCTTAGAATCGAATGAATTAAAAGGGGGAGCATTCTCGGGAAGTGCTGTGGCGTTAGATAATCGAATTCAATTTTATTTAACACGACATATAGGTCCTTTAGAAGACTGTGACGAAACCAATCAATATCAAACTATGGTATCATCAGTAGATGGGGTCACATTTGAAGAAGAAAAAATTATTATTGAAAAACCAGGGAGTCCTTTTTCATTTAATTTCCGAGATCCAAAAGTCTTTTATCATGATGAGAAATGGAAAATGGTCCTTGGAACTCAGATTAATGATATCCCAGCGATTGTCATGTATGAATCAGATGATATGGAGAATTTCATTTATACCGGTGAGGTGCTGACAGAATCTAAAGAGGGTGTTTATACCATTGAATGTCCTGATTTATTTGAATTAAATCATCAATTTGTCGCCGTTGCCGCCTACATGTTCTATACAGACGAGTATCAACGTATTCAACCGACGATGTATTACATAGGAGATTTAAAGGGACATCGATTAGACGTCCATAATAAAGGACTGTTTGATTTTGGAAGTAACTTCTACGCAGTTCAAACATTTGAGCATGAAAATCGACGAATTGCAATTGGTTGGGTATCAGACTTTTATCATGAGCATGTTATCGAAGAGAATGGTGCTTATGGAAGTATGGCTTTGCCAAGAGAACTTCAGGTTATTAATCAACATCTGTATATGAAACCAGTTAAAGAAGTTTATGACTTAAAAGACAAGCTTCTTTATAAGGGATCAAAAGAAAATGTGTTATTAAATTCGATTGAAGGCAATACTTATTATGCAAAAATTAAAATTAACGGAGATAGTGATTTTTATTTTATACTTGGTAGAAGTCAGCAAGGATCAATCCGATTACAACGCAAGAATCAAATTACGTCTATTGAAACAGAAGGGGTGAAATCCAGTCATGCAAGCTTTGTTACTGATGTTTTAGACGTGAAAAGCTTAGAGGTTTTTGTGGATCGTCGTGTGGTTGAGGTCTTTATTAATGAGGGAGAGGCTGCAGGAACGAAGTTATTTTATACAGAAAGAAAAGATGGAATTTTTGAAGCAGTATTTGCTGATGTGGATGCAGTTGAAGAAATCAGCGTTTATACAATGAAATCAATTTGGTAGAGGGGGATTAAAAGATGAGTGTTAGTGTAAAAATGGTTGGAGGTAATGTAAAACAAGCAGGTTTAAGTTTAACCTCAAAACTAGCATATGGGTGTGGAGATGCCGGATGTAATGTGGTTTGGGGGGCAATGAGTGCATGGTTAATGTATTATTATACAAATGTTGCGCATGTCAGTGCTTTATCAATTGGGACTATTATGTTAATTTCACGATTTATTGATGGAATTACAGATATTATTATGGGATTAATTGTGGATAATACGAAATCAAAACATGGGAAAGCACGGCCTTGGTTATTAAGAATGGCCATTCCATTTGCCATTGCAACAGTTGCGATGTTCTCAGTTCCAGATTTCGATACGAAGACAAAGCTTGTGTATATCTTTGTAACCTATAATTTAGTCAATACGTTCTATACAGGGATTAACGTTCCTTACGGAGCTTTAAGTTCATTGATGACACAAGATCAATATGAACGTTCATTATTAAATATCTTCCGTGTTGTATTTGCCCAAATTGCTAACTTTATCGTGGCTGCAACAACAATGCCATTAATTCAGGCATTAGGTGGAACAAGTAGAGCTTGGTCAATGACGTATGCTATTTTTACAGGGGTTGCCGTTATTTTATTTATCATCAATTTCTTAGGAACTAAGGAAGTTGTTGGAGAAGAGGCCTCTAAACGTGAAACAGTTCCAGTTAAAATCGGATTAAAAGCATTAATTCGAAATAAATACTGGATTATTGTAACAACGCTTGGAGCTTTTACAAGTATCTTTTCTGCTTTAATGATCAGTGTAAACACTTATTACAGCCAATATATTTTAAATAATGTAAACTTAGCTTCTATTTTAAATTCAGCCTATATGATTCCAATGGTCATTACACTATTATGTATTGCCCCAATTGTTAAACGCATTGGAAAACGATACACAAATGTACTTGGTTGGAGTATTATTTTAGTTAGTTATTTAGTCTTACTAATTAATCCAACTCATACAATGATGGTTATTGGAACATCTTTATTACGTGGAGCAGGATTTGCTTGTGTGATGGGAGTACAATTTGCCTTTATTGCAGATACTGTTGAATATGGACAATGGAAGTCAAATGTGAGAACAGAAGGGTTAATTTTTAGTGCGCAAAGTTTCGGAGGGAAATTTGGTGCTGGAATCGGAAGTGCATTAGTTGGGGGAGTTTTAGCAATGGGTGCATATGATGGTTCGTTATCAGTTCAACCAGATACAGCCATCACAGCGATTAAAGTTTTATATTTGGGGCTTCCAATTGTCGTTATATTTATTCAATTACTACTTATGATTCCTTATCGATTAGATAAAGAATATCCACAAATTATTGCTGATTTAAAACAACGAGCAGAGGTAAATTAACTAGTTACAAGAATAGAGATTAATAATTATACTGTAAGCGGGTAATATAAACCTGTCTATTTTGACTTCCAACTTTAAGCTAAAATGAAGCTATCAAAGAAAAGGAGGTCAATTTTTTTTATGAAAGAAAATCCAATCATTGTTCCTGTTCAGTTAAATCAACCTTCATCTAATCAGCGCTATACCGATACCCCTTCATGTTACTTCAAAATAAACGGTGCTGAAGCGACGTTTTATAACGGAGTTGATAAACATATCTTACATGCCGTTTTAGCGGAGATGTCTAAACATGCTCGTTAATTTCTCGAATGTTCAAAACATATTCATTCCCTACCAGTGGAGGACACATTTACTTCGTAAATGGTAGGTGACCCATCGTTTGTGGTCAAACAGATATGCGCTGTGGCATTGATGGCTTGGTAGGTATCATTACAGACAAGTATAATCTTGATTTATTTAACGATGCCCTTTTCCTATTTTGCGGTCGAAAAAAAGACCGATTCAAAGCCCTAAAATGTACCCTAGAGAGTAGACAAATAAAAAAAGTCTACCCTCTAGGGTCTTTTTGGTATAATATAAACTATTAGATTTTGGGAGGATTTCAGATGAGCAAGAAGTTATTTACACCGCAAGAGATTGAACAACTCAAACAAAACGAATATGTTAAGTCAGTGTCTGAAAAAGGGATTACTTATACGAAAGAATTTAAGGAAAACTTTATTACGATGAGTGAGAAAGGAAAGTTTCCACGAGAGATATTCGAATACTATGGATTTAATGTTGAGATGCTTGGTATGCAGGGTGTAAATTCTGCAGCTAAACGTTGGAAACAAGCCTTTAAAACTCAGGGGCCATTAGGATTGGATGATAGTCGTACCACGAATTCTGGAAGACCTCTAAAGCGAGAGTTAACGATAGAAGAACAGTTGTTACGTACGCAAGCTGAATTAGAAGTTTTAAAGATTGAGAACGAATTATTAAAAAAGTTGAGACTCATGAGAAAAATGCTGGAATAGTCTCTAAAGAAGTAAGGTTTCAAATGATTCATCAAGTGGTGAGTCAGAAATCAACTAAATTTAACTCTTTAATTTCTCATTTATGCGATAGTCTTGGTGTTTCAAGATCAGGTTATTATCGTTATTTTTCGTCATGCGCTGAAGAAGCACGTTTAAAGCGACTAAAAGAGGAACAACAACGTTTAGAATTTATTCAACAGGCTATTCATTTCAAGGGACGAAAGAACAAGGGAATTCGCCAAGTAGCGATGACTCTTAAAGGAGAATTCAACATCTCCTTTAACCTAAAATCTATTCATCGAATCATGAAAAAATATGGATTATTGAGTAAAGTTCGTCGCAGGAATCCCTATCGTAAACTCGCTAAAGCTACGCAAGCACATCGCATCTGTCCAAATCTTGTTAACCGTAACTTTAGGCAATCACAACCCTACAAAGTTCTATTAACCGATATCACTTATTTAAAATATGGGAAGGGTCAGACTGCTTATCTCTCTACCATTTTAGATAGTGCAACGAATGAAGTTTTAGCCTTTCAATTAAGTGATAATTTAAAGATAGATTTTGTTCTCCAAACACTGAACCAACTTCAAGAAAATCCGACTGTCCAATTAACGAAAGAAACGATCATTCACTCTGATCAGGGAGTGCACTATACTAGTCCGCAATTTTCGAATCAATTAAAGGAATTAGGAATTCAACAATCGATGTCTAGAAAGGATAATTGTTGGGATAACGCTCCACAAGAATCATTTTTTGGGCATTTAAAAGATGAAGCAGCTATTACGAATCAAATGACATTTGATGATTTATTCATCGAAATTGAAGATTATATGGATTACCATAACAACTTTAGATATCAATGGAATTTAAATAAGCTGACTCCTGCAGGGTACAGAAATCAGCTTCAAGTTGCTTAGGTTTTTTTTTCTTTGTCCTTGATAAAGGGTACAGATTAAACAATCATTGGGTTTTCTTTCATAAAAAAATTGACCTCCTTTTCTTTGATAGCTTCATTTTAGCCCAAAGTTGGAGGTCAAAATAGACAGGTTTATATTACCCGCTTACCCTAAAAATACGTTAGTAACAATAGTATTAGATTCATTTAATTTATTAGCTAAATTTTCACAAGTTGTACGTAGAAAAATAGGATCTTGAAGAAGCATCGTTCGATATTTTTCAAGAGAAATACCGATGCACTTTCCATCAGAGATTGCTTCAACATTAGCAATAGCTTCTTTTCCCCATAGCGAAACAGAATCTCCCAGTGTTTCATATCCATCACAAAAAGAGAGGAGCGTAATATTACCAGAAGGTGTGTAGGAGTATACTCTTGCTTTACCTTCAATAATAAAGTATAAGTAATCAGAATAAAATCCTTGTCGAATTATAAAATCTCCTTTTTCAAATGAAAAGAGTTCAAAGTATGGCAATAGCTCACTTGAAAATCGTTGACTAATGTTGCTGTCATTGATTGAGGTTATTAGCAAATCCAAATTATTTATCTTCTTCATATTAGAAATCCCCACATTATCACTGTCATTATATTTTTAAATAGAACTGAACATGTTTTATTTCAATCTATATATAAACAGAAAAGTATTTTACAATTTTATAACAGGCCTGGGTGTAAAGCCGCTTTAATACTAAGACAGACTATAGTCCAGGGGTCACCTACCATTTTCGAAGAAAATGTATCTACCACTAGTAGGGCTTAAAAGTTTTCCGCTATGAAAAACTTATCTGGACTTATATATATAAATAGCGAAATCTATTTCACATTTTAAGAAACAGGCTGATTTGATTAGTCTTTTTGGTAGAAAGGCTAATTATAGTAGCGCTAAAAGTTTTTCCGCTATGAAAAACTTATCGCTACTTATATATATGCTTTTAGGCCTTTAATATTAAGACATCTTAACCTATTTATAAGATAAGTTTATAATTCATAGCACTATTTGACAACACTTAAATGATATTTTGTAGGAATAAGAAGAATTATCTCTACATAGAGAAGGAGATAATAATTAATTGTGAATAATAATGACTTCAAATGGTTCAAGTGAAAATTCCTGGTGAATGTCTTTTTCACCATCAATAACGTGGTAAGTGGTTGGAAAAGGTGAAACAGTTACTGTATGACGGGTAAAGTTTTGGATAAATAAATAGCCGTTACGATCAGTAACGATGACTCCTTCTGGAAGAGTGAGATCAAGTGGACGATGAATATTTGTTTCTTTTAAAAGCTGTGCATAAAATTCATCATAGAAGTTATCTTCAAATTTAGTAGCAATATAGTAAGCTTGGCCTTGTCCAAATGAATTAACGGTTAAGGCAGGTTGATTCGCGTAGAAATCTTCGTTATAAGTCATGAGTGTTTTTGCTGTACTTGGAATGATTAAATCACATAATTCTGAGCATGTATAAGCTTCTTCTTTTGTTAACCATGATGAGGTTGTAGCTGAAGCGCTATTTGTTTCACCATCAAATAATCCATCAATTTCTTCACTGCGAATTCCTAGAACGTCCATTAAACCGTGAGGCGTTCCTTCTAAGTAACAAAGATCGGTTTCATTTACGATTCCTGACCAATAGGTCGTGATTAATGTTCCACCTGCTTCAACGAATGCCTTTATTTTTTGTTCAAATCCGTTGCGAAGTAAATACATCATTGGAGCAACTAATACTTTGTATTTTGAAATATCGCAGCTCATATCAACAAAATCAGTTGGAATCCCCATTTTCCAAAAGGCTTTGTAATGCTGTTGAACGGTTTCCTTATAATGCATCCCAATGTTACGAGGTCCTTGCATGTCATCAATGGCCCAACGATTTTCCCAATCAAATAGGATAGCGACTTGTGCTTGATTACATGTTTTTGTTAATGGTGTTAATCCTTCTAAGCGTTGACCCAGTTCAGACACTTCACGGAAAACGCGTGTATCGGATTTTCCATAATGATCAATAACAGCACCATGGAATTTTTCAGAAGCTCCACGACTTTTACGCCATTGGAAGTATTGAACTGAATTTGATCCATGAGCGACAGCCTGCATTGAAGAAAGCATATGCATCCCTGGTTTTTTGAGTTTAGCAACGTTTTGCCAGTTTGTCATACTTGGTGTGCTTTCCATTAATAAGAAGGGTTCATTTTTAATAGAACGCATGATATCATGCATCATCGCTGTATCACAACTAATTTCTAAATCAGTAGTTCCAGCTTTATGCCAAACTGGGTAAGAGTCCCAAGAAACAATATCGATTAAATCTTTGGTGTCAAAGTAGTTGATCCCATAGAAGTAGTACATCATGTTAATGGTGACTGGTAGTTCTGGGTTATATGATTTAACACTATCTTTTTCCCATTTCACGAAATCAAGTGTTTGGTGGCTAACAAATCGGTACCAATCTAAGTTTAATCCATGTAACATCATTTCTCCGTGCGGAGCGGGACTTTCGATTTGATCCCAAGAAGTATAACGGTGACTCCAAAAAGTTGTCCACCATGCATCATTGAGAGCATCAAGTGTTTGATATTTTTCTTTTAACCAATTGCGGAAAGCTTCCTGACAAAGTGGACAGTGGCACTCGCCTCCATATTCATTGGAAAGATGCCAAAGAAGTACCCCTGGATGATTCGCAAAACGTTTAGCTAATTCACCATTAATCTGAGCCACTTTTTCACGATAAGCAGGTGACGTGTAGCAGTGATTATGACGAAGTCCGAATAAGTTACGGACACGATTTTTTTCCACACGTAACACTTCAGGATACTTTTTGGCTAACCAGTGTGGACGAGCCCCACTTGGTGTTGAAAGAAATGTATAAATTCCATTATTGTATAAATTATTAATCACTGATTCTAGCCATTCAAATTGATAATTGCCTTCTTCTGGTTCTAGCATCGACCAAGAGAACATCCCCATACTCACCACATTACAGTGAGCCTCTTTCATTAATTCAATATCTCGGGCTAAAATATCTGGACGATCTAGCCATTGTTCAGGATTGTAATCGGCTCCATGTAATAAATCAGCAATGCGTAATTTGTTTGCCTCCATTTTTTAAATCCCCCTCGTATATAAAAAATACACTTTCATCTTAACAGATGAAAGCGATTAAATAAAGTAATTATTAGTAAAAATTTCTAATTATTTTACTGATTCAATCATATCTTGTATAAAGTGTTTTTGTATTAAGAAGGAAATTAAGATAGTGGATATAGTTATTTCTATCATGGAAACTTTTAAATCTTTAAAAACTGTAAGTGATATATCTCCTTCGAAAACTCCAGGTCAGTTGTCCCTAGTCATGAAGAGCAGTCAGAGATGGCCTATTGAAGGTGAGAATCTAAAGAGACATTTAGGAGAATTAATGACTTACATTATGTAATAACTAAGCTTTACGATGATAAAGTTATGAAAAGCGGGAGAATGCTGATGACCTTAGTCAGGTGAAGTTCAACTTTAAAACATAGTTTATAGGAATTTATCCATTAATATTTTGTATTTCTTTTTCAATTATTTGGTATACTTGAAACAGTAGAAAATATAAGAAGGGGAGTAATAGTATGCAGGATTTAAAGCAAGTCTTATATTCCGAGATTGAAGACTTTCGCCAAGTGGGTCATCAGTTTTTAAATGGTGAAATTAATATGATGAAATTTAAACATGTTTCTGGTGGATTAGGAGTGTATGCGCATCGTGATAAAAAAGAATTAATGATTCGTTTACGTATTCCATCAGGTGTTTTAACATTAGAAAATATGAAACTTGTAGGTGATTTAGCGAAAAAATATGGTCTTGAACGGATTCATTTAACAACACGTCAGGCTATTCAATTACATGGATTATCAATCGATGAGGTCTGTGATTTAATGAAAGAGGCTTTAGATCATGATTTGTATACACGTGGAGCAGGTGGAAATTTTCCACGAAATGTTGCAATTTCACCTTTATCAGGAGTTGATCCTAATGAAGCATTTGATGTGACACCTTATGCTTTAGCAACAGGGGATTATTTCTTAAAAGATATTTATAAGTACAAGTTACCACGAAAATTAAAAGTTTCTTTTTCATGTAGTAATGCTGATGAAGCACATTGTACCGTACAGGATCTAGGATTCTTAGCAGTAACAAAAAACGGTGAAGAATATTTCCAAGTTTATTTAGGGGGAGGGCTTGGTCAAAATCCGCGTCTTGCCATTAAATATGAACCATTAATTAAACCAAATGAAGTATTATACTATGTGGAAGCAATGGTTCAACTGTTTATGGCAGAAGGAGATTATGAAAATCGTAATAAAGCACGTGTTCGTTATATTGTTGAACGATTAGGAGAAGAAGCCACGTTAGAAGCTTATCAAAAACATGTCGATGAGGTTAAATCTAAAGGTGGTTTAGATTTAATCGATCTCCCAAAAACGATAATTAATAAGACAGCACAACCTCAACCGCTAGAAGATAAACGTATATTTGTTCAAAAGCAATCGGGGTTATACAGTGTTTATTTACATCCAGTTGGAGGTCAGCTGGAACTTAATGATTTTATAAAATTAATTGAATTCGTTGAATCAGTAGAAGGGGTAGACGTCCGCTTAGCGATGGAAGAAGGAATATATTTTAGAAACTTAAGTGCTGAAGAAGCTAAACAGTTATTACAGATAACCGATTCAATGAGTGGAAAAACAAAGCTTGAACAAAGTGTTTCTTGTATTGGGGCCCCAACTTGTCAAATTGGTTTATGTAATAGTCAAGGAACATTACGTCAAATTTTACAACACTTTAAATTTAAGAATTATAATCAGGATGTATTACCGCGAGTTTATCTTTCTGGATGTCAAAATTCATGTGGAGTGCATCAAATTGGCGCCCTTGGATTTACAGGTAAAAAGAAAAAAGTTGATGGAGCTGTAGCGGAGTGTTTCACATTTAGTGTGGGTGGAAAATTTGGTGCTGACAAGACTCAACTAGGTCATAGTTATGGTGAGATGGTTTCAACGAAAATTCCTGAATTCTTATATGAGTTAGCTCAAGCAGTAGAGAAATCTAATCTTGATTTTGAACGTTATATTGTTGAAGAAGAAGCAGTATTTAATGCGCTCGTTGAGAAGTATATAGTTTAAATGAGAAAACGCTAAGTATTAAGCATAACGTTTTGATTTTTTGCTAATGGTATGGTTGAAGAATTATTAGATTTATAAAAATATTGACTTATCAATGAAGACTGAAAAAGCTCAGGAATGGATTTTCCTGAGCTTTTTCAGTCTTCATATTGTGCACGTAGCCGGAGGAAGACATAAATTAAATAAATACTTTGTGCGATTCCAATAAGGATGGCTATAAAAGCAAAGATTGGGATGAGATACGTTAGGCAATTAGCTGCAAAACTAGTAATGGCTAAAACCAAATAAGTGTCAACATATTGTCTTGTTTGTTTTGATGGATGCCAGATATATTCAGCTTTTAATAATGAATAGTACATATAAATACTAGCTAAAGAAGCAATGAGTGTTAAGCATACTAATGCACTAGAATTGTTTAGAGATTGATTACTAAATAGAAAAGGTTGGATCAGTGCATAAATTCCTAGCGCAATCCCTAAATACTTGGCTTGGATAAATTCTTGAATGGGACGCTGTCTCTCTCCTTCTATAACCCCAAGTACAATGAGTAAGTAACCGATTGAATCATGAAGTAAGTCAATTTCATTGATTGTAATACTTAAAAAGATAAAGAAAAAACCAACAATAATATACGTATAGGCTCTTCTCATTTAATCCCCTCCATTGGTTTCTATTATTATAACACAGATAATGGAAATTACAGTAATGCATTTTTTTGAACATAATGAATCAATGGTAGGATAAATTGACGATTTGTTTCATCAACTAGGTGATTGAAACTATTTAAAATTCGTTGTTCTTCATCCGTGAGTGATTGATGTTTTTTAATTTGAGCCTTCAATCCTCGCATTAAAAACTTATCTAACAACGTTAGATGTTGATAATCGAGTTTCCCTGGAAAGTAAAAAACTTCATCATCTTCAATGTTATTTTGTTTTTTTATGACTTGGATATATTCCTCACTTGGATCTTTTAATCCAACAGCAAAAATAAGAAATAATTTTGGTGGGTATAGCATCATAGTGTTTAGCATTTGATTATATTGATGAAGTTTGCCTATATAAAGTGGTGCTCCGAAAATGACTGTATCATAGTAGATTAGTTCATAAGATTTAACTTCAGAAATTTTTTTCAAATCAGCTTTTAATTCCTTTGCAATCCAGTTAGCATAGAGTTCTGTTGTTCCATATTTTGAACTATAAATCACGATTGTTGATGACATACTGCTCCCCCTTAAATCTGTCCTATTATAATGTATTCATTTCCTGTGAAAAATAGAAAAAATTGATGATTTTTAAATTCTTAAAGTAAATTAATTGCAATATTATGAACGCTTTTTGGAGAAAAAATTAGGTAATCATCATAGGTTAAATAGGAGGGGGGATTTTTTTGTTACAAAGTGTGACTAAGGTAAAGATTCATGAGACGAGAAGAGTAGGAATATTACTGGCGTTTGTAGGTGGATTTCTAGATGTGCATACATATTTACTTCGTGGAGGAGTTTTTGCGAATGCTCAAACAGGAAATATGGTTTTATTGATGCTACAGATTTCAGAAGGTCAATGGATGAAGGCTTTGTATTACATTATTCCGATTATCGCTTTCTTTAGTGGCGTAGTGGTGACAGAGTTTGTTAAATTACATGAACGGTGGCATGAATACGTGCTAATCATTGAGATTGGTTTATTATTTTTAATTGGCTTTTATCCTGTTACTTTTCCAGCCATGATTGTTAATATTACGATTTCATTTATTTGCGCCATGCAAATTAGTAGTTTTAGAAAACTAAGGGGAGCTGCTTATGTAACAACTGTTTGTACAGGGAATTTACGCTCAGCAGCTGAACAGTTAACTTTGTTTTATATTCGGCGCGATGAAGAAGCAAAGAAAAAGTGTTTAAATTATTTCATTATTATCTTTTCATTTTCTCTAGGGGCCTTAATTGGAGCTCTTCTAATTAAATGTCTAGAAATTTATGCGATTTGGATTTGTTGCTTTATCTTGATTGTCGTCGTTGTTCTTTTATTAAGGGAAAATTAAAAAGCTCGTCAGAACAGTGATTTCTGACGAGCTTTTTAATTTATGTTTCATGTATTTTTATTAATAACGATATGCGTTGATAAGCTTATAAAAAACATACACAATAAAAAAATAGAAACACAAATTAAGAATTGCAAATAAGGAAAAGGCAAGCGTGCTGAAATAAGAAATAAAATATAGGCCGAGAAGTCCAATACTCAATAAAAGCTCAGCTTGTTGATAAGTTTGGACTTCAAGCGATTCAGAAGCCTCTCCTTCTGATTTAATGATAAGATAAAAAATTGCTAATTGCGTTATGAGAATTAATGTCATGAATCCAATAGATAATAGTGTATTTGACATAATGGCACGTGCGACTCCCACTTTTAATAGTTCGAAAATTAAAAGTCCAATGGTTAACTGGCTGGCAATCAATAATGATGGAGATTCACGTTGTTGAAGAATTAAAAGCATCCCTAAAATCATTAGCCCATATCCTGCTATATGAATAATAAGATCGAGAGCTATAATTCCCAGTGAAAAAAACATTAAGATTGTGCCAATTAGTAAGTAAAGATACGCTTTTTTCATTATTAACACCCCCTAAAATCGTGTTACTTCATAATGGACATTTTTGTGAAATTTTACTCACTCGTGATGATCATATTTGGATAAATTTTTAGTAAACGTTCATCAGGGTAATGATAATCAAGGAAGGTGTCAAGTTGAGTCGTTGCTGGAACATCATGACGACGTTCGGCCTGCCGTTCAAGGGCAAGGGCTGATATAGCACTGTCAAAAATAATAAATATAAGAAGAAATATAGCGAGTAGATGACCAATTTTCTTTGGAATTTTTCTAATTTCTATGAGGAGATAAGGATACATCCATTTCATCCAAGCGAGAGATAATAGTCCCCAAAAGCAAGAATAGAGTAAATTGACTCGCCCATTAAAATTAAATAGAAAATTACTATAATCCCAGGATACAGTTCCGAACCATAGCTCTTGAAAATAGCTACAAATATATTCAAATACGGTGCCAATTATAAACCCAAAGAAAAAAATAGTCTTATCTTTTTTATGCTGTAAAGGATTTAAGCCAATCGTCATAAGTAAAGCCCCAAACCCATAGATGAGATTAAAGGGTCCATAAATGAGTCCGCTACGATTTTCATAATAACCACGAGTTAAGACACACCATATACTTTCGATTACAACACCTAAAAAACATCCGATGAAAAAAATCCAAAAAAGCTCATAAAATAACTGGCCGAGATGTTTTTTACTCATCATGTTGCTCCTCCTCCAAACTCATAATAGTCTATCTCTTATTAATCTATACAAAAGCTGGGAAACAGTACCTATTAAGAAGGGAAATAATAATAGATAATTTAGAAACACTAAAGAAGAGATATCGGTCGATATCTACTAAAGATAAGGAAGGTGAGTAAAACGGTGCAGACAGTTTATCAATATTACAGTCAAGGTCAGTGGAAAAGCAGTGAGTCCGGTGAAACCATTGCTATTGTATCCCCGTACTTAAAAACATCCATTGGTTCAGTACAAGCTTTAACGCAGGATGAAGTAAATCAATGTATTCAGAGTGCTAAAGCAGCTCAACCTGATTGGAGCTTAATGAGTATTTATGATCGAGCTCATTATTTACATGCGTGGGCAGATGAGTTATTGAAAATGAAAGAAGAATTGGCAACCATCATGATGAAAGAAGTTGGGAAAGCTTATCAAGATGCGATTAAAGAGGTAGAAAGAACAGCCGATTTAATTCATTATACAGTGGAAGAGGCGATTCACTTAAGTGGAGAAAGTTTAAATGGTGAACATTTCCCTGGTGGCAGTCGTTCCAAACTTGCTGTCATTGAGCGTGTTCCACTCGGAGTTGTTCTTGCGATTTCGCCTTTTAACTATCCTGTGAATCTTGCTGCCGCCAAATTAGCACCGGCGCTTATTACAGGGAATACAGTCATTTTTAAACCGGCAACACAAGGTTCTATTAGTGGAACAAAAATGATTGAGGCTTTAGCGAAAACAAATCTTCCTGCGGGTGTTTTAAATTTAGTAACAGGAAAAGGCTCTGTGATTGGAGATTATCTCATTGAACATGATGATATTGCTTTAGTAACCTTTACAGGAGGAACGAGTACAGGAGAACGTATCGCACAAAAAGCGAAGATGATTCCGCTTGTCATGGAGCTCGGTGGAAAAGATCCGGCCATCATTTGTGAAGATGCTAATTTAGAACTTGCTGCCAAACAAATTGTTTCAGGAGCCTACTCGTATTCAGGTCAGCGCTGTACAGCGATTAAACGTGTGTTAGTTCACCGTTCGGTAGCAGATGAATTAGTATCGCTTATTCAATCAGAAGTCGAAAAGTTATCCGTTGGCTCACCTGAAGATAACGCCACGATTGTGCCATTAATTGATGAACAATCTGCCGACTTTGTACAAGGGCTCATTGATGATGCACTAGAAAAAGGAGCAACCTTAGTACTAGGAAATAAACGAGAAGAAAATTTAATCTATCCAACATTACTCGATCATGTGACGAAAGAGATGCGCATTGCATGGGAAGAACCTTTCGGTCCAGTCTTACCAATTATTCGAGTGGACTCTCAAGAAGAAGCGATTGAAATTGCGAATGCCTCTGAATATGGATTACAAGCTAGTGTATTTACACAAAATCTTGATAAAGCTTTAACGATTGCACGAAAACTTGAGACGGGTTCAATTCAAATTAATGGTCGTACGGAGCGTGGACCCGATCATTTACCATTCATCGGGATTAAAAAATCAGGGCTTGGAATTCAAGGGGTTCGCCGCAGTATTGAATCCATGACACGAGAGAAGGTCATTATTTTAAATATTAATGAAAAATAAAGGAGATTTATTATGCAAGTAACTTTTAAAGGCAATCCTGTGACATTAGAAGGAACTGTGATTAAAGCTGGAAATCCTGCGCCAACTTTCACGGCTATCGATAATCATTTAAAACCTATTTCATCGGATTTATTCACAGGGAAAAAAGTTTATGTTAGTGTTCCTTCGATTGATACAGATGTTTGTGATACAGAAGTTCGTCGTTTTAATCAAGAAGCAGCAAATTTAGAAGGGGTAAAGGTTTATACGATTTCAATGGACTTACCATTTGCTCAGGCACGCTGGTGTGGAGCAGCAGGGATTGAAAATGTTCAAACCTTATCGGACTATAAAGACCATGATTTTGGAGCGAAATTCGGAACGTATATTAAAGAGTTAGGTTTATTAGCACGTGCTGTGTTTGTTGTTGATGAACATAATACAGTAACGTATGTGGAATATTGTAAAGAGATTTCACAAGAACCAGATTATGAAGCTGTTTTAAATGCTCTAAAATAAAAACAAAAAAGCATGATTGGGACATAGCGTACAATCATGTTTTTTTTTGTTTTTTAATTATGGATCATCACCAAAATTGGTTCTTGATTTTAAAAAAATATTTTCTTATTTAAAATGATGTTTAAATGACACGGAAAATAGCTAATTTTAAGACTAAAATTAATAGTTTTAATAGCAAGAAATTGTCAAGCGCCATTTTTGGTGAAGACTCTTAATTATTTTGAGATCGCCTCATTCATAAGTTTTTATATAGAGTAAAAAGGTAATTTTAATTAACTCTTTATATTGATTAAATCATGAATTTTTGAAGAAAAAAAGAAAGCCAAGTCTTATTATACTAAGGGTCTTTCATATAATACTTCTATAATGGGAATCGTCAGAAATATAATGAAGGGTAAGAAGAAAAATTAAGATCGATGGGAAATGATAAAATGCAGTTTAGTTTCTATATACAAACAGAAATGTTTTCTACATTTAATACAGCAACCGAAATATGAGATGGTTATGCCGTGCAAGGCAGACTATAGTCCAGCTAAAAGTTTTTACGATGTAAAAAACTTATCTGGACTTATATATAAAGAAGGGGGAGAAGCAGAGAGACTGCGAACAGGATGAGTAAAACTCTACTTCATGTTGGAATTGATATTGGCTCAACAACAGTTAAGGTGATTGTTTTAGATAAAAACCAAAATGTATTATTTAGTGATTATCAACGTCATTTTGCAGATATCTTAAAAACACTCACTCAAATATTAGAACAGGCAGAAGAAATCATGAAATCTCATGACATAACGGTCATGATCACAGGTTCAGGTGGAATGGCTTTAGCTAAACATATTGATGTTCCTTTTATTCAAGAAGTGGTGGCTGCAACGAAAGTGACGAAGCTTTATTATCCAGAAGTTGATGTTGCGATTGAACTTGGGGGAGAAGATGCAAAAATCACCTATTTTAAAGATGGAATTGAGCAACGAATGAATGGAACCTGTGCTGGAGGAACAGGAGCTTTTATTGATCAAATGGCATCTTTATTACAAGTTGATGCACTTGGATTGAATGAATTAGCTAAACATTATCAAGTGATCTATCCGATTGCAGCACGATGTGGTGTCTTTGCAAAAACGGACGTGCAACCTCTTTTAAATGAAGGGGTGGCTAAGGAGGATATTGCGATTTCGGTGCTACAAGCGGTAGTCATTCAAACGATTAGTGGCTTAGCTTGTGGACGTCCAATCAAAGGAAATGTTGCCTTTTTAGGAGGACCGTTATATTTCTTATCAGAATTACGACAGCGATTTATTGAGACGCTTGAATTAGATGAATCTCAAGTGATCTTTCCAAAAAATTCACAGCTTTATGTTGCATTAGGAGCCGCACTATCAAGTATAGATGAACAATCAATCACTTTTTCCGAGTTAATTCATCGTTTGAAACATGTTAAATCAGCTGAAACAGAAGAGTCTGCTCGTTTGCAGCCTTTATTTGAAACAGAAGAAGCGTACGAGTCTTTTAAGAGTCGTCATCAAGATTCGCGGGTTGGGCGTTGTGAGTTAGATACATATGAGGGAAACTGTTTTTTAGGAATCGATGCAGGATCAACCACTACGAAAGTAGCGCTAATTAATGAAGCGGGAGAGTTATTGTTTACTCATTATGGAAGTAATCAAGGAAGTCCACTTCAATCTAGCATTGCTGTTTTAAAAGAACTTTATCAACGACTTCCTAAAGGTGCTAAAATTGTAAATTCAAGTGTGACAGGTTATGGAGAAGCCCTACTTAAGGCAGCTTTAAAAGTCGATATTGGTGAAATTGAAACGGTCGCTCACTATAAAGCAGCTGATTATTTCTGTCCAGGTGTGGATACGATTTTAGATATTGGTGGACAAGACATGAAATGTCTTAAAATTAAAGAGGGGAATATTGAAAGTATTCTTTTAAACGAAGCTTGCTCTTCTGGATGTGGATCGTTTCTAGATACATTTGCGACGTCGATGAACCTTAACATTTCCGAATTTGCTAAGACAGCCATTAAATCAAAACGTCCGGTCGATTTAGGATCTCGTTGTACCGTCTTTATGAATTCTCGTGTGAAACAAGCACAAAAAGAAGGAGCTGAAGTGGGAGATATCTCGGCAGGGCTTTCCTATTCAGTCATTAAAAATGCTTTATTTAAAGTGATTAAACTTCGTAATCCGGAGGAGTTAGGGGATAAAATCGTCGTTCAAGGGGGAACATTCTATAATGATGCAGTTTTACGGGCATTTGAATTATTATCAGAACGCGAAGCCATCCGCCCTGATATTTCAGGAATTATGGGAGCTTTTGGAGCAGCTTTAATAGCAAAAGAACGGTATGTCAAAGGAGAGGCTTCGACCCTTCTTGATGCCGATGCACTAGATAGCTTTGATATGCAAACGCGAAGTACTCGCTGTGGGCTTTGTAGTAATCATTGCTTGCTGACCATCAATAAATTCCCAAGTGGGGAACGATTTATTTCAGGAAATCGTTGTGAACGTGGAGCGGGAAAATCAAAGGATGACAATGCCTTACCTAACTTAGTTCGCTATAAATATAACCGGTTATTTAACTATAAAACAAAAGAATTAGAAGAAGCCCCACGCGGAACGGTCGGTATTCCACGCGTGTTAAATATGTATGAAAACTATCCATTTTGGGCAACGTTCTTTACCCGTCTTGGTTTTAGTGTTGTCCTTTCAGATTCATCATCCAAGGCGATTTATGAAAAAGGGATTGAAACAATTCCATCAGAATCGGTGTGTTATCCTGGAAAACTTGTTCATGGTCATATTATGAATCTTATTGAAAAGAACGTCGATTTTATTTTTTATCCTTCATTGACTTATTCGAAAAAAGAAGATTCAAAGGCAAATAATCATTATAACTGTCCGATTGTCATTTCCTACCCAGAAGTCATTAAAAATAATGTGGATGAGTTGAGAGAAAAAGAGATTCCTTATTATCATCCATTCTTACCGTTTGATCAAAAAGATAAATTAGCGAAACGTCTTTATGAGATTTTTGAAGACTTAGATATTTCATGGACGGAGCTTTATGATAGTGTTGATCAAGCTTGGAAAGAATTAGAGCGCTTTAAAGAAGATATTCGTGAAAATGGTGAACAGACACTTTTATATATGCGTGAGCATCACTTAAAAGGAATTGTTTTAGCAGAACGCCCTTATCATATCGATCCTCACATTAATCACGGGATTCCTGAAATGATTAATTCCTTAGGGATGGTGGTATTTACCGAAGATTCGATTGCTCATTTAGGAGAGGTCGAACGACCACTTCGTGTCGTTGACCAATGGGTCTACCATACAAGGTTATATCAAGCAGCAAGCTTTGTTGCTCTTCAAGACGACTTAGAATTCGTTCAACTCAATTCATTTGGTTGTGGACTTGATGCAGTGACCACTGATCAAGTTCACGATATTTTAGCACGTCAGTCCAAAATTTATACGACGTTAAAGATTGATGAAGGAAGTAATTTAGGAGCGGCGCGTATTCGATTACGCTCATTAAAAGCAACGATGTTAGAACGTGAGAAAAATCATTTTGAACGTCATCTTGTTGATAATATTTATCGTCCAGTTGAATTCACCAAAGAAATGAAACAGTCCTATACGATTTTAGCCCCTCAGATGTCACCCATTCATTTTGGAATGTTACAAGAAGCGTTCCGCTATTCGGGATATCAGATTGAGGTGCTACCTTCACTCGATCATGGGGCTGTTGATGAAGGGTTGAAGTATGTAAATAACGATGCGTGCTATCCAGCCATTTTAGTGGTAGGACAAATGATGAGTGCCTTAAAATCAGGGCATTATGATGTGAATAAAACAGCACTTCTCATTACCCAGACAGGTGGAGGGTGTCGTGCTACAAATTACATCGGTTTTTTAAGAAAAGCCTTACAAGATTCAGGTTTAGAACAAGTTCCTGTCATCTCATTAAGTGCGCAAGGCTTTGAAAAAAATGAAGGATTTACGATTTCATATTCTCTTTTAAATCGTGCGATGCAAGCTCTCATGTATGGCGATTTATTGATGACCGTCCTCTATCGAACACGACCTTATGAAGTAGAGGAAGGCTCAGCCAATGCTCTTTATGAGAAATGGGAGCAAACGTGTAAACATGCTCTTAAAAAGGCAAGTCATCGAACATTTAGAAGCAATGTGAAAAAAATTGTGAAAGATTTTGAAGACTTACCGATTTTTAATACGAGAAAACCACGGGTTGGACTGGTTGGTGAAATTCTTGTTAAATTCCATCCAACAGCGAATAATAATGTAGTGAGTGTTGTTGAATCTGAAGGGGCGGAAGCTGTTGTACCAGGACTGGTTGATTTCTTATTATACTGTGCTTATCATAGTGATCAGCAATTGCTGCTGGGTAGTAAAGTGTCAAAAATTATTGGAGAATCATTAATCCAAGTGATTGAGTGGTATCGTAAACCAATGAAAGAGGCATTAGAAAAAAGCTCCCGCTTCACAGCACCTAAAACGATTCATCATGTAGCTAAAGGAGCTGAGCAATTTGTCTCATTAGGACATCGGACAGGGGAAGGTTGGTTATTAACCGGGGAAATGGTTGAACTCATCGAAATGAATGTTAAAAATATTATTTGCATGCAACCCTTTGCTTGTTTACCAAATCACGTCACTGGAAAAGGAATCATTAAAGAGCTTAAGAGAGCTTATCCAGGCACTAATATCGTTGCCGTTGATTACGATCCAGGAGCTAGTGAAGTCAACCAACTCAATCGAATTAAGCTGATGATTTCAACGGCCTTTGAAAACATGCCTGTTGAAACAGAAATCAAGGTTAAAGCTAAATCTAAACAAGAACCCAATGAAATAAAAGGGTTAGTCACAACATAGAAGGCTAGCCTCAATACGGAATGACATAAATGATAACGAAAAAGAGGAAGCGTTATGACTGAACGCTTCCTCTTTTTTTGATATATGAAAGGCCTGCTCCAAGATAGGCAATCATTGTATATCGAATAGGATATACCCATGCAGATTCATTATAGAAAAGATAGATGGCAGGAATAAATAATAGCCCAATACATAAGGGAAAAACTAATCTCCATTTAGGTACTATAAATCCGGCAACTAAGCTATAAAGTGGATAAAGAACTAATAAGGCAATCACCATTAATCCTAACGTCTCTATTCCAATCATTTTGAAAAAAACAGGACTAATGTAAAATAATAAAATTCCAATTCCAAGTAAAACTAATAGCTTTTTCATTTCATCTTCTCCTTTTTTTACATACCGAACTCTTTTTCTTTTAAGGAATCTTCAAGCGTTAGTTGACGGGTAATTTCTTCTAAACTTAATGATAAATTGGATGTTGTTAACGTATAGGTGCGATTTCCATCTTCTAAAAACGAATAAATAGTAATAGTTTCAAAATGTAATCCACTGAATTGTAACACTTGTAATAGTTCGTAGCATTGTTTGGCAAACTCCTCTTTTGAATCATAAGTTACATCGTCTAAAATGTTTAAACGAATAGGTAAAGAAGGATCGTATGAGTCGGTTGATTTATACGTATTTATTGGAACATCGATTTGTGGATAAAGTGAGAACTGCTCCATATTGAGATCGGAATGTAAGGCGATGAATAATTCTAAGATTTGTTGAACTTCATCCTCCATCTTTAGTTGAGTTCTAAATCGATAATCATCATAGATTTCATTAGCATTAATATAGTAATAAATCGTCCCACTATTTCGGGGATCTTCCTGATCAACAACGTCACCTAAATAACTAGCTCCTTTTGGGTTGTATCTAACATTAGTTAGCGTAAACTGCTGATGGTAAACGTCATCAATATAAGTTTGTATCGCCGTTTTAGCCTGCCAATAAGTAAGTAAATTCCCCTTCGCTGAAGAATAGACCATTAATGCATAATAAAATAATCCGCCACAAATGATTAGAGATAGAATCTGCATGGTCGTTGATTTGTGTTTACGTACAATCCAACTTGCAAGTGCGATACCACCGCCACTTAAAATAAAGATTTGTAAAAACATAATGATCCAATAAGCAACTTCCTTAGTTGCAATCATTAAACAAATCATCATAATTAGTAGCATGTAAAAAATATTTTTTGGCTGTCGATAAAGTAGGGTTAGACAAAATGGAATAAGAACAATCCAAGGAATCGTATCAATTCCAGCAAGAGGCTGTAAAAATAAATAAACAGCAACAATTAAACTAATAAAGATGGCAAAATATTGTTGACCAGTTAGCATTCTTTTTAGTTGCTTCAGCCCTTTTTTCTCTTGTTCATTGATTGGAACCTCAATCTTTGGAAGTGGGGGGTCATATATTGACGAACAATTAGCGCAACTTTTTAAATGTTCTTCAATTTCTTGTTTTGTCTGTTCGCTTACTAAGTCCTCTTCATAAAGAGGTAACAAATCTTTAATCATTTCACATTTACACATACTATCCCTCCCTAATTGATACTGTCATCTTTTAATAAATGAGCTAACTTTTGTCGATTTCTAAAAAAGTTGACCCGGCAATAATTTTCACTTCGCTTTAGAATACGCCCGATTTCAACAAAGGACAACTGATTAATAAGACGTAAAATCAAAATTTCTTTAGTAGGCGTATCAAAGGTCTGAATTAACTTTAAGACCTCCTCGGTTGTATTATCTACTTGAGAGGTTTCAGACATCTCTGGTACATGATCGAGCGTATATACGCTTGGATTTTTCTTAATATAGGAAAAGTATTCATGCCGAGCAATTCCAATTAGCCAAGATTTGATACTAGAATCTCCACGAAATGTTTCAATAGAACGAATGGCTGCTAAAAAAGTTTGGGAAACAATATCTTCTGTCTGATAATGATTGAGTGTTAATGAAAAAACATACCGATATAAATCATCAGCATACGTTTGATAAAGCCGTTCAATTTCCTGCACATCACTCCTTACTTGCGAAGGAAATATTCGTTTTGAAAATGGCATAAGATTCACCCCCTCCTTCATGAACCCAATAATAAGTGGAAAAAAATCAGTGAATCGTTACATGGTATCCATAATTTTCTTATTTATTATTTTATCGTTAAGGATATCCTATTGTAAATCGAAGACTGACGTTCAATTATATGATTATAAAAGGGAGCAATCATTTCATCGCTCCCTTTGTATAACTTCTGATGATCGAGTCAAACTATTAAAAAAAGGAGTGAGACTCGATGACTTCATACCTATGGTATTTTATGTTTAACTTTTTTCTTTATGGTGTGATTGGCTGGATCATTGAAGAAGTTTATTGTTTTGCTGTGACGGGGCATTTTCAAGAAGATGGATTCTTATATGGACCATTTAAGCCGATGTATGCCATTGCGATGTCTATTTTAATTCTTTTACAGGATACTTTTTGGTTACCAGCATTACTTTTATTAATTCCATGCGCTATCGTACCAACGACAGTCGAATATTTATCAGGAGTTTTAACGCGCCACGTTTTTAATAAGGACTATTGGGATTATCATCACCTGAAATTCAATTTTCAAGGACTCATCTGCCTTCAATTCTCAATCTATTGGACTTTCTTGACTTATATCGGGATCCAATATGTTCAACCCTTTATTCGTCACTTCTATGAATTAAATTTCTCGACTTGGTTTGTCATTTCACCATTTCTCATCATGGCCTTTTTACTAGATGAGATTTTGACGATTCGAAAACATGTTATAATGAATGGCATAACGATTGATCAGAAGAAATGAGGTCAGATGTATGCAAGTTGTTGAGCACACGCTTAGTCCGATTTATGATAAAAATTCAAAGGTTTTAATCTTAGGAACCATGCCTTCACCAAAATCACGAGAAGTAGGTTTCTATTACGGTCATCCTCAAAATCGATTTTGGAAAGTATTAGCCGATATTTTTAATGAAAAATCATTAACAACCATTGAAGAGAAAATCACCTTCTTACATCGACACCAGCTAGCGCTTTGGGATGTTTTACAAAGCTGTGAGATTCAAGGAGCAGATGATGCGAGTATCAAAAATCCAATTCCAAACGATTTTACCTCACTATTACAAGAAGCAAATATTAAAGCTATCTTTACAACGGGGAAAAAAGCGACCGATCTTTACATGAAACACTGTTACCCTAAAACAAATATCCCTGCGATTGGGCTACCTTCCTCAAGTCCAGCTAATCGCCGCATATCATATGAAAAACTAAAAGAAGAATATTCTAAAATATTAGAGTATTTAATAGAGAAATAACAGGTGATATCTAAAAGAAAGGGACTGTTTCAAAGTGAGATAGTCCCGTTGATGAATAACTCTCCTTACCAAAATCTTAATCACATAATTAGAAAAATAAAGCTAAAACCAGGCAGTATAGAAAGTTTAAAAATAAACGAATGATTGAGATATATAAGTCCAGATAAATTTTCTTCAGAGAAAATTTTTAATTGGACTATAGGCTGCCTTGATAGGTAAAACATATCAGTATTTTTTTATTTGCTACTTGAGATGTAGAATATTTATCTGTTTATATAGTAACTATTCAGCCTAGTA
>NZ_JAMQUU010000090.1:0-3707 GCF_025594975.1 Turicibacter sp. T129
GGCTGAATAGTTACAAATAATTTAATTAATACGATTCTTAATGAATTTTATAAACTTAATTTTTAAATTTCATAAATATTTCATATTAGGTTGATAGAATGTACTCAAGTTAATAAACAAGGAGGACATAAATATGAATGTATTTAAGAGATCAATATTATATATAACAAGAAAAAAAATAAAAAGTATTATTATGTTATTTATATTATTTGGAATAGCAACGGCAGTTTTAAGTGGAATTTCAATTAAAAAGGCAGCAAATATAGCAAGACAAGATTCAAATAAGGATATGGCAAATACTTTTGAATTACAAGCTAATTTTGCGGGTAATTTTGAAGGAACAATTCCAGAAAATTTAATTGATAAGGTTTCAAAGGTAGAAGGTGTTAAGAATTATGATGCAGCAATTCAAGGAGCTGGTTTAGATTTAGAAAATGTAAATTATATAAAACCTGAAAAAAATGTAGTTCAATATAATGATGATTATAAATATGAAAAACTTTTTTCTGTAGAAGCACATAAAAATTCAGAATATGATACTAAGTTTATAAGTAAATCATTAAAGCTTATTGATGGTAGACATATTGTTGCTACTGATAAAAACAAGGTATTAATTCATAAGGCTCTAGCAGAAGCAAATAATTTAAAAGTTGGAGATACTATAAAAGCAACAAAGAGTGCTGGTGATTTTAATGCATCAACTTTATCTAAAAGTGATTATGACCTTGAAATCGTAGGTATTTTTGAAAGTGAAAATACTGAAAGAGTTGGACATAAATTAGAAATGCCAGAAAATCTTTTAATTACTGATGTAGATACTATTAAAACTTTATATGGATATTCAGATGGAAATGTAAAATATACAAATGCTACTTTCAATACAGATACTGATGTAGATAAAGTAACATCAAAATTTAAAGATATTTCTGCTGATTGGAATAAGTATACAATAGTAAAAAGTGAAGATACATTTTTAGCTTTATCTAAGTCTTTTGATTCTTTAGATAAGATTATAAATATGGTTTTAATTGGAGCAATAATAGCTGGAGTAATAATACTTTCATTAGTGTTAGCATTTTGGATTCAAGGAAGAGTTCATGAAACCGGTATATTACTTTCAATAGGAGTTTCAAAGTTTAATATTATTTCTCAATATATAATTGAATTATTACTTATAAGTATATTAGCTTTTGGAGGATCATATTTCTCAAGTAAGGTAATTTCACAAAATATAGGAAATACAATAGTTGCACAAGCAAGTAAGCAAGCGGTTCAAGACGTTCAAAGTGGATTTGGAGGATTTTCATTAGGAAATGATGTTAATAGTTCTTTAGCAACTCGTACAGTAGATGAAATAGATGTAAAAGTAGAGGTTGAAGAATTAATTTATGTATATGTTATAGGAACAGTTATTATCATACTTTCAGTAATGGCATCATCAGCATCAATAATTAGATTAAAACCAAAAGAAATATTATCCAAAATGAGCTAGGAGGAAAATAAATGTCAATTTTAGCATTAAATAAAGTTAATTATTCATATAAAAATGGAAAAAAAGTTTTAAATGATATAAGCATGGAATTTGAAAAAGGAAAATTTTATGCTATTTTAGGGGTTTCTGGTTCAGGAAAAACAACATTATTATCATTACTGGCTGGATTAGATGAACCTAGAAATGGTGAAATATTATATAATAATCAAAATATAAAAGTAAAAGGGTATGAGAATCATAGAAAAAGCAATATTTCATTAATTTTTCAAAATTATAATTTAATTGATTATATGACACCTTTAGAAAATTTAAAGATAGTTAATCCTAAGGCAGATAAGAAAATTTTAAACAATTTAGGATTAACTGATGATGAAGTTAATAGAAACGTATTACAATTATCAGGGGGGCAGCAACAGCGTGTTGCCATTGCAAGAACACTTGTTACAGATTCACCAGTAATATTAGCAGATGAGCCAACAGGAAATTTAGATAGTGATACAGCTGATGAAATTATAGAAATATTAAAAGTAAGTGCACATAAACATGAAAAATGCGTAATAGTGGTTACTCATAGTAAGGAATTAGCTAAAAAAGCGGATGTTGTACTTGTGTTAAAAAATAAAAAACTAATACAGATTAATTAATAAAAATTAATAATCTTTTATAAGAGGTGGCTTAAGTATGGAAGTAAAACATTTTAAAGATATAAATTTAATAAGTAAAGTATTATATGTTATTTCAATAATTATATTAGTATATACATTATTAACTATATATAATTCACATGTATATATATTATCACTTGTAGCATCAAATAGGATTGTGGTAAGTAAAAGTATATTAATGGTAATAACATATTACATTAATTCATCATTACCATATGCATTTTATTCAATAGCAACATTTTCTATGGGATATATTATCAGTGGATTAAATGTTAAAAAGGAAGTAAAAAAAGATATAAAAAGTGATTTAGAAGACTTTGATAAATTAAATAAAGATGATAATGAATTAGAAGAATTAATAGAATATTTAAAAGATTAACTAGCTGTTAAGGATTAATTTAGAAAACTCTTGATATTCACTTGAGAAAGTTATTATGATGTTAGGGGAATGGGGTAAGATGGTAAAGGATAACAAGCAATTGGATATAAAGTAAGTTTTGAGAAGGAGTATCAGTTAAGGATGCTCCTTCTTCTTTTAGGTTAAGAAGTTTTGGAGCAACTATGTTGAATTTGAACATTACTATATAGAATAATATGGGGATGTAGATCATAATTAAATTATAATTTTAAAAGTATATTAGAAAAGGAGAAAAGTAATGAGCAAGTTTACAACCTAACTTAACACCGATACGGAGATTCAATTACATAGTCCAATGCATACTCTTCTTGAAAATGTAGGTCATGAAGTTGAGAATATAGATTTTATATATTTTGAAAGAGCATTTTCTAATGAAGTTAGACCACAAAAGGGAGAAAGCAAAGAATTATATTGGTTTACTAAAGAAGAAATTGAAAGTAATGATACTATAAAACCTCATGTTAAAGTAATGGCATTAGATGCATTACGTATTTTAAGTAATATATAAATATATATTATGATTATGTAGTATATAAGGAGGTTGTATCTATGAATAATGAGATTATACGTAGAAAAATGAAAGAGTTTCCGTAATGGAATGATAGAAATGGTTGTTATACAGATGAAAATTGTGATTTAGAAGAAGTACCAAGAATGACATATGATGATTCAGTAAAATATTTCTTTGGTGTGATGAATGATGATTTCTACTATAACATAACAGATAATATTTTTGAATTATCTTATGAGGAAGTAATTAAATATGCTAAAGATAATAACTTCTATGATTCAACATATGAAAAATTAAATCTGTTAATAAATAATGATAAGCCAACAATAGAATTTTATAAAAGTTTACTTTAGTAAAGCTCTTACTTGTATTTAGATATGCAAGTAAGAGTTTTTTATATGTAGAAGGGAGAAAGTATAATGAAAAAAGGTAAGCGGGTAATATAAACCTGTCTATTTTGACCTCCAACTTTGAGCTAAAATTAAGCTATCAAAGAAAAGGAGGTCAATTTTTTTATGAAAGAGAATCCAATCATTGTTCCCGTTCAGCTAGATCAACCTTCATCTAATCAGCGCTATACCGATACCCCTTCATGTTACTTCAAAATAAACGGTGCTGAAG
>NZ_JAMQUU010000091.1:0-11094 GCF_025594975.1 Turicibacter sp. T129
ACCTCCCCCTTCCAAGCTGACTGTGAGAGTTCGATTCTCTTCACCCGCTCCAATTCGAATAGTCGCACTCTTAGAGTGCTTTTTTTATCCCTTGTGAGAATTTAATTTTTCAAAAATTTCGTTTATATTCGACTTTATTAATATTTATTATTGTATTATTAAATTATATCTGATAATATATTCAAGAGCCCTAAAAAATGCTCTCCATTACGGAGAGCATATTTTTTTTTATCTAAAAACAGAAACTTATTAATGGGAGGAATAATACATGACAAAATATATTTTTGTTACGGGTGGAGTTGTTTCATCATTAGGAAAAGGAATCACAGCTTCTTCTCTTGGCCGATTATTAAAAAATAGAGGTCTTAAAGTTTTTATGCAAAAATTTGACCCTTATATCAATGTTGATCCAGGTACAATGAGTCCATATCAACATGGTGAGGTTTTTGTTACGGATGATGGGGCCGAAACGGATTTAGATTTAGGTCATTATGAACGTTTTATCGACGAAAACTTATCACAAAATTCAAATATTACTACAGGTCGCGTTTATTCTAATGTTATTGAAAAAGAACGTCGCGGGGAATATCTAGGTGCTACGGTTCAGGTTATTCCTCATATTACTAATGAAATTAAATCAAAATTAGTTGCTGCTGCTCAAGATAGTAATGCTGATGTTATCATTACTGAAATTGGTGGTACTGTTGGTGATATTGAATCTTTACCTTTTTTAGAAGCCATTCGCCAGGCACGTAAAGATTTTGGATATAATAATACATTATATATTCATAATACTTTAGTACCATATTTAAAAGCAGCTGGTGAAATTAAAACAAAACCAACACAGCATAGTGTTAAAGAATTACTTTCATTAGGAATTCAACCAGATGTTATTGTTTTACGTACTGAAGTTGATATTGAAGATCATGTTAAAGAGAAGATTTCTTCATTCTGTAACGTACCTAAAGAGGCTGTTGTTCAAGCAATTGATGCTGATATTTTATATGAAGTTCCTATGCATTTAAAAGCTCAAGGATTAGATGATTATGTATGTAAACATTTTGGTATTGAAGCGCCGGAAGCAGATATGACAAAATGGCAGGAGTTAATTGATACTGTTCGTAATTTAGATGGTGAAGTATCAATTGCCTTAGTTGGTAAATATGTTGCATTACCAGATGCTTATTTATCAGTAGTTGAGGCATTAAAACATGCTGGTTACCATTTTGGTAAAAAGGTTAAGATTAAATGGATTGATTCTGAGAGAGTTACAGAAGAAACAGTTAATGAAATCTTTGCTGATGTAGATGGAATCTTAGTACCAGGTGGATTTGGTAATCGAGGTGTAGAAGGTAAGATTTTATCTTGTCAATATGCGCGCACTAAAAATATTCCCTATTTTGGAATTTGTTTAGGTATGCAAATTGCTGCGATTGAATATGCTCGTAATGTTGCAAAATTAGAAGGTGCTAACTCTACTGAGTTTGATGAAAATACACCTCATGCTATTTTTGATTATTTACCAGATCAATATGAAGGTATTAAAATGGGGGGAACGTTACGTTTAGGTTTATATGATTGTTATGTTAAAGAAGGAACTAAAGCATATGATGCTTATCAATCAGTAAATGTTAAGGAACGTCATCGTCACCGTTATGAGTTCAATAATCAATATAAAACGATTTTAGAAAATGCAGGATTAGAATTCTCAGGAATTAATCCTCAAACCGGATTAGTAGAAATTATCGAAATTCCTGGACATCGTTGGTTTGTGGCAGGACAATTCCATCCAGAATTCTTATCACGTCCACAAAAACCACAGCCTTTATTCCGTGATTTTGTGAAAGCAGCTATGGAATTTAGTTTAGAATAGTTTAGTATAATATTTAGTTTATAGATTTGTAGTTGGATTGAGAGTAAGAGCTTTTTAGAATTAAAAAGTGGGCTCGAGATCTAACTACTTTTTTTATTTTATTGGTAAAAATATGATATAATTATGTGTGAAAACGAATTTATGGTTGAGGATGGGTAGGATGAAGAATTACTTGTTTATTTTTTTAATCGCTATATGTTCGATGATAAATAGTGGGGATGATTTTTGTATAGAAGCGTCTAGTGTTTTCAATAATTCTGATGAGGAATGGTTATTAGAAAAAAGTCAGAGTAAGTTTAAGATAGGGTACCCTTCTTCTATTACACCATTAAATTATTACTATTTTTATAGTTCGTTAAAGGGAGTTATTAATGATATTTCTCAAGAATTTTCTAATTTAACTGATAAGAATTTATCTTCATATTTAATTTCAGATATTGCAGAAAATGAAAGTTTATTAAAATATGGGATTATCGATTTATTTGTATCAGGTAAGATGGAGGCATATAAGGAGTTTTATTATAGCTCCCCTATTCATGAATTCGAGTATACTTTTTATGTGAATCAAGGAAATAATGCGAAAAATACAGAAGACTTGATGAAGTATAAAATTGGGATTGTTAATAATGATGATAAGATTGAAAAGTATTTATTATCTTTTAAAGATATTATTAGTTATCCAAATTATATGGCTCTATATGCTGGTCTTAATAATGGTGAGATTGATGCGATTTTTGTACCGAGAGATTTGTTTCAGTATCAAAGTTTAGTGCATGAGTTACGAGAGGTGAAATCAACGGAATATTTGTCATCGGCATGGTATTTTATTTCAGATGAACCTAATTTAATCTCAATTATAGATAGGATTATGTCTAAGATGCAGACGATGGAAAAGCATGCGGATTATTTCTTCAACCATCAGAATGCATTAATTGGGAAGCTATATAATTTAGATAAATCGACATATGAATGGTTATTTTATCGGCAACCTGTGATAAAGGTTGGGATTTATGATGTACCACCTTTTATGTATTATAATGAGGATGAGGATACGTTATCTGGGATGTTAGATTATGTTTTGAAGCAGATTCATAACAATTTTGGTGTCAAGTTTGAGTTTGTTTTTGGTGATTATGAAGAGTTAGTAGGGGCTTATCAACAGGGTGTGATTGATATATTACCTGTTTTTGAGATGGAGTCTAATGAGAAATTATTTTTAGAGGGAAATAATTATGAGATTTATCAAGGTCAGATAAATGCGTATGGGCTATTTAATCAAGTGATGTTTCAAGAGGCGGTGGGTACTAATCTTAATACAGTGCTAGGAAGTGTATCCAGTGAAGGATTTTTAAGAAGTGAGATGAATGTTCGAGTTGAAGATTCGATTAGTAAGTTACATGAGGGGCTAGTTGAAAGAAAGATTGATTATTTATTACTAGATCCTGTTTATTTAGATTATTTTGAACAGTACAATTTGTCGTATAAAGGAAAAATTGGTAAGTACATTTTCTCTTTAATGGTTAGAGATAATCAAAATTTTATGACATTATTTGATGCGATTAAAGTACATGATTTTGAAGATGATGAGGTGCGATTGAAGTATGAGATGGTCCTTTCAAGTGAAATGTACTTGTTTGAGATGTCTTCATTGAACCATGATTTATATTTGATGCATCAGCAACAATTTTTGTTTGCTGGAGGGATTATTCTATGTACATCTATTATTTTGGTGTTGGGACGTATGCGTTATTTGGATAAGAAGACGGAGCATTTGAAATATACGGATTATGCGACAGGACTTTTGAATCGATTAGGTTATATGAATCAGATGGATAAGATGATGAATAAGGGTGAGCCGTTTACTTTTGCGATTATGGATATTGATCATTTTAAGTCAATTAATGATACGTATGGTCATTTAGTTGGCGATCAAGTTATTACTTATGTGGCGAATGTGTTGAAGAAATGTTGTCCACAGAATAGTGTGATTTGTCGATTAGGTGGTGATGAGTTTGTGATTTGTATTAGAGATCATAGTAAGGAAGTTGCTATTTCAGTTGTAGAAAGTATTAGAGAAGATTTGAAAGGTTATAGTGAATATTTTGAAGTGACCGTTTCAATTGGGATTTCTTTTTATAGAGGGGAGGCCGTTGATTTAGAAAAGCTTTATCAGCAGGCTGATCATGCTTTGTATGAAAGTAAGAAAAATGGTCGGAATCAATATCAAATTTTTCAAAATTAGGGGATTGCATATTGAGATTTCTTTGATATAATAGTAACGTTAAATCCTATATAAAAAGGTGACAAAATAATGAAACTAACAAATTTGGAAACTAAATTGACAAATTTCATATATATTTTAAGTATCTAGCACTCTATGTTCGCATAGGGTGCTTTTTTGTTGGTATATACCAGATTTGTTTAAAGGAGTAGAGAGCAATGAGTAATTACGATGTTGTTATTGTTGGGGCAGGACCTGCAGGGATTTTTGCTGCATATGAGTTATCAAAGAAAAATAAGGATTTAAAGGTGGCTTTAGTAGATAAGGGGTTAGATATTTATAAACGTAGATGTCCAATTCTTGAACATAAAATTAAAAAATGTCCAGTAATCAAGGACCATGTAGGTTGTATGCCTGCTTGTTCAATTACGAATGGGTTTGGTGGAGCTGGTGCTTATTCGGATGGAAAGTTTAATATTACACATGAGTTTGGTGGATGGATGACAGATTATTTATCAAATGGTGTAGTAGAGGATTTAATTAGTTATGTTGATGAAATTAATTTAGAACATGGGGCAACGACTGATATTACGGACCCAACGACGGATAAGGTTCGTGAGATTGAGAAACGTGGATATGCGGTAGGATTAAAATTACTTCGTGCAAAAGTTCGTCATTTAGGAACAGAACAAAACTTAGAAATTTTAAAAAGCATTTATGAAGCAATGAAAGACCGTGTGGATTATCACTTTAAAACTGAAGTAAAAGATGTTATCGTCGAAGATAATGAAGTAAAAGGGTTATTACTTGCTAATGGAGAGACAATGAAGGCCAATCAAGTCTTTTTAGCACCAGGTCGTGATGGATCAGTATGGTTAAAAGACGTGATGAAAGGTCAAAATATTCCGATGAAGAATTTACAAGTTGACATTGGAGTACGCGTGGAAACTTCTGATATTGTCATGCAAGAAATCAATGAGCATTTATATGAAGGAAAGTTCGTCTATCGCACGAGTGTAGGGACTGTTGTTCGTACGTTCTGTTCAAATCCTTCAGGTCATGTTGTTGTTGAAAATCATTCAGGAACGATGTTGGCAAATGGTCATGCTTATAAGGATCCAAAGTTAGGAAGTAAGAATACGAACTTTGCTTTACTTGTTTCTCATACGTTTGAAGAACCATTTGATCAACCAAATGAGTTTGCTCATGAAGTTTCACATTTAGCAAACAAATTATCAAATGGATCAATAATTGTTCAAAAATATGGAGATATTTTAAGAGGGCGTCGTACGACGGCTAAACGTTTAAAAGAAGGATTCGTAGAACCAACATTAAAAGAGGCGGTTCCTGGAGATTTAGGGTTAGTACTGCCTTATAATACGATGAAGTCATTAATTGAGATGACGGAAGCGTTAGATCATGTAACACCAGGTATTGCAGCGGAGCATACGTTGTTCTATGGTGTAGAAGCGAAATTCTATTCAGCTCGTCCTGAGATTGACGATAAGTTTGAAACAAAAGTTAAGGGCTTATTCGTTGGTGGAGATGGAGCGGGTGTAACACGCGGACTTGCGCAAGCTGGAGCAAGCGGAGTTTGGGTGGCTCGTCAAATTTTAGAGCGCTATGAGGCGTAAAATTGATGAATCGTTTTCGCTAATCAATTCATTTAGATACTAGAAAAATTTAAATTTCATTTTGACAGAAAAGGTGGAGAGTTTTAATGGCAAAAACAGTTGTAGTTGTAGGAACACAATGGGGAGATGAAGGAAAAGGTAAAATTACCGATTATTTAGCTCAACAAGCAGATATCGTAGCTCGTTACCAAGGTGGAAATAATGCTGGACATACGATTGAGTTCAATGGACAACAGTTTAAGTTACGCTTAATTCCTTCTGGAATTTTTAATTCTGAAAAAGTAATTTTAGGAAATGGAATGGTTATTAATCCTGAGTCATTACTTGAGGAGATTGCTTACTTAAATGAAGGGGGAATTTCAACAGATCATATTCGTATTTCAAATCGTGCTCATGTGATTTTCCCTTATCATATTGAGTTAGATGGTCTTCAAGAAGAGTTAAAAGGAGATCAAAAAGTTGGAACAACTAAACGTGGAATCGGTCCTTGTTATACAGATAAATATGCACGTGTTGGAATCCGTATGGGTGAGTTGATGGATAAAGAAGTATTTGCTACTCGTTTAAAAGAACAATTAGCTGATAAAAATGAAATTTTAGCCAAATACGGAAAACCAACGTTCTCATTCGAAGAAATCTATACAAAATATTGTGAGTATGCTGACGTGATTCGTCCTTATGTAACGGATACTTCTTATGAATTAGATGAAGCATTCAATGAAGACAAAAAAGTCTTATTCGAAGGTGCTCAAGGGGTTATGTTAGATATCGACCACGGAACTTATCCATTCGTAACGTCTTCAAATCCATCAGCTGGTGCGGTAACAACTGGTTTAGGTGTTGGTCCAACTAAGATTGAAGAAGTTATCGGGGTTGTTAAAGCATATTCAACTCGTGTTGGTGAAGGTGCGTTTCCAACTGAAATTGAAGGAGAAATTGCAAATCGTATTCGTGAAATCGGTCGTGAGTACGGAACGGTAACAGGTCGTCCTCGTCGTATCGGATGGTTCGATAGTGTTGTTGTTTCTCATACTCGTCGTGTAAGTGGATTAACTGGAATTTCAGTTAACTTATTAGATGTATTATCAGGATTAGAGACACTAAAAATCTGTACAGCTTATGAATTAGATGGGCAAGTGATTAAATACGTTCCATCAACAATCAAAGAATTTGAACGTTGTACACCAGTTTATGAAGAAATGCCAGGATGGCAAGAAGATATTACTGGAGTAACTTCATTTGAAGAATTACCAGTCGCTGCACAAAACTACTTACGTCGTATTGAAGAATTAATCGGTGCAAAAGTAGCCATCTTCAGCGTTGGTCCAGACCGCGAACAAACAATCTTATTAAAAGCGTTATTCTAGAACAACTCTGCACTATGTGCAGTTAGTTGTTCTTGACTCCGCAACAAGCGGAGTTATCCTTTTTTGTGAAAGTCGTGAGAAACGAAGTAAGCACGACTACTACAAGAGGATTATTAGAAGCGAGAGTTTTCTTAATCGAGTGAAACTTTTGAATTAGAAATGAGAATTTATTTAGATACATACATAGTGAAAAAGATTTCACATTTTACGAAATAAGCTTAGTACATTCGTTTTGATGGTAGCCAGGCTAACTATAGTAGCGCTAAAATTTTTTCAGCTATGAAAAACTTATCGCTACTTATATATATTCTGAGATAGCGGTGGAGAAAGCTGTTATAAATGTCAGTAAAGTGAGTGATTTGAGTAGAGAAGGGGAAATCTCTACTAAGATTAATCAGTAAGAAAAAGTCATGAATCTGATGGGGAAGTCAGGTTTATGGTTATTGAATAGATGACTTTAGTGGAAGTGGGGAAGCTTCTGCTATAATTTAGCGTATCATTATCGTGAGGAAACGATGGTGATGGATTTATGAGTGAGAGGTTTTAATAGAAATGGGGAAGTTTCTACTAATATAATTTGAATATAGCTGAGAAGTTATGTTTATTTGAGTAAGAGCAACCTATTAGAAGCGGGGAAACTTCTACTAGGTTTTAGTGAGAAAACAGAATTTAATTGAATAAGAGTAGTAGTGAGAGTTAGAATTTTGAAGTGGATGGTAGATGGAAGGTGCTTATTAATAATGGGGAAGTTATTAATGGGTGGAAGGAACGTTTGTTTTATTTTTTAGGAGTAGGCTAAGAAGGTCAAGGTGGGAAATTTTATATAGATAGGCAACGCAATTTGCGTTGCTTTTTTTTCTAAATCATGTAAAATAGTGATGTTAAAGGGGCGTGATTTGGATGAAGAAATGGTATTATGCAATTTTTTTAGTTTGTTTATTTGTTTTTAATCAAGCATTTAAGTCTTATGTAGAAGTATATGGTTTAATTGAAGGAGTATTGGTTGGGTTAACGATTGCATTTTTATGTAAGCTGGTGTTTAAGGTAGTGACGAAGACGATTATTTTTATCGCTATTGTGTGTGGTATTTTAGTGTTTTTAGTGTCATCAGGTTATATTGAGTTACCAGCAGAGCTTGCTAATCTTTTTAACCTTTCACATATATTTCACAGTTTTTTCTAATATAAGAGGTTATTTTAAGTTATAATAATGGATGTAAAGGAGCAATAGTTATGAAGAAAATTTTAATAGCCTTAGTTGCAGTTATTGTTATTGCAGTAGGAGCAAATTTCCTATTCCCTTCGGTTAATTCGCTGACTGATTTTAAACATATTAACTATACAGAGACTTTTGATCAAAAGGAGTCAGAGTATTACGTTTATTTTTATCAGGAAACTTGCCCACTCTGTTTGCAGTTTAGTCCAGAGCTAGTGGCTGCGTATAATGAGAAGGATATTCCGATTTATGTGGTTGATGCTGCGGCAACAGAAAATAAAGCGGCTTGGTATGATTGGGCTGCTCATGATAAAAAATATACAAAAGTGATTGGTAAAGTTGAGAATGGGGTACAGGTTTTCAATGAAGGAGAATCGAGTGCGAAGTATCCATCGAATGAAGGATGGACAATTTCTACAAATAAAAATAATGAGCTTGTTGCTTATCATAAAGATGCTTTTAATAACCGTTCACCACAAACCGCAGAAGAAATTGAGATTTCTGGTACACCAGCGTTAATTAAAGTTAAAGATGGGAAGTTAGCGGGGTATGGTGAAGGGATCGATCAAGACCGTGCTTTATTGGAGACTTATGGACAATAATTTAAAAAAATCTTGCTTTAACGAGCAAGATTTTTTAACAGATTAATATGAGGTGATAGATATGAAACATATTTTCGTAATTGATGATGATGCAAATATTAGACAATTAATTTTAAGATATTTAGAAAAGGAAGGATATAAGGTTACAACATTTGAAAATGCAGATTCAGTGTTAGAGGCATTTAATGTGATGCAACCAGATGCCCTTGTTTTAGATATTATGATGCCAGGTACAATGGATGGGCTTGATTTATGTAAAAAGATTCGTACGGTCAGTCAAGTTCCAATTATTTTCGTATCAGCGAAAGATGAAGCGGTGGATCGTATTATTGGTTTAGAGCTTGGAGCGGATGATTATTTATCAAAACCATTTAGTCCTCGCGAGTTGTTAGTACGTTTGAAAATTATTTTCCGCCGTATTGAACCCGTCATGGCAACTGAACAAGAGACAACTCTTTATCAAATTAACGATGTAAAAATTGATGATTCAAAACGTGTCTGCACAGTGAATGGTGCTGAGATGTCATTAACAAATAATGAGTATATGTTATTATCTTATTTAGTAAAGAACAAAAATATTTCATTTACTCGCGAAAATTTAATTCAAAATATTTGGGGTTATGATTATGTCGGAGAATCACGAATGATTGATGATTTAGTGAAACGTCTTCGTAAAAAATTAAAAGCAATGAATGCAAAGGTTGAGATTACAACGGTTTGGGGTTATGGATACCGAATCGATGATAATTTATAATTAGGTGTTGATATGAGACTTGATCGCAAGTTATTTTGGAGTTATATTGTGATTATTTTAATCGCGATCTCCACGTCATTTACACTATTTACAGTGGCCTCTAATCAATTTTTAACTTATCGTTTAATGGATAGTATGAAAAAAGAGTTAGATTTAATTAAGGAAAACTTGATGATTTATAATACGGATTATTTTCACTCAGGACCTGTCATTAGAGATCATATTATGCAATTAGTTCAATCTAACTTGATTATTATCCAGGATAATACACTAGCTTTTACAAATAGTCAGGATCTTTATGATGAATTACAGGCTCATAAAGGGGATAGTTCATATCTAAATAAACATTATTTAACTGTTTCAGGTGAAACGAATATTGGATATACGAAGTTTGATATTATCTTAGTGAGTGAAAAAGGGATGATTAGTGAATTAAATCAACTAAATTTAAGTATCCTATTTATTACTTCACTGGTCAGTATGTTAATTGCTGCGTTTTTTGGGGTCTATGTTCAAAATAATATTTCAAGACCGATTCATTTACTGAAAAATAAGGTTCGAGGTTTCCAAGAAAGTATGGAGGCGCCTGAGGTAACCATTTATACAGGTGATGAAATCCAAGAATTAGATGAAGATATTGTTCGTATGGCGACATCGATTGTTAATAATGATCGTAAGCGCAAGGCATTCTTTGAAAATACGTCTCATGAATTAAAGACCCCCTTAATGAATATTCGAGGTTATGCGGAAGGATTAAAGGATGGTATTTTTTCAATTGATGAGGCTGCTGAAGTCATTGCTCAGGAGAGTGAGTCCCTTCGAACGTTAGTTGAGTCTATTTTATATTTATCTAAACTTGAAGATGCGACGCACGATCGTTATCAACTTCAATTGGTTGATTTAAATCAATTTTTAGATGGCTTTTATCATAAGATGGCAGGATTAGTAGCAGATAAGAATCTTGAATTTCAGTTGAATTTAGATAAATCAGTTCAAGTTAAAATGGATGATGATAAGATGATTCGTGCGTTATCGAATATTATTACGAATGCGGTTCGTTATGCGAAGACAGTGATCTCGATTGAGACGATTGTTGAGAATAATGTTGTGGAGATTCGTTTATTTAATGATGGAGCACAAATTGCTGAGGCAGATTTACCTTATCTTTTTGATCGTTTTTATAAAGGGGATAAAGGTCAGTCAGGTCTTGGTTTAGCAATTGTTCAAAGTATTATGACAACACATCATGGTACGGTTGAGGCGCTAAATGTTGAGGGTGGTGTATGTATGAGTGTTAAGTTACCCTATGTGGCATCTTCTAGCAAACGTCGATTAAATGAGATGAAAAAAGGTTAAATCAATAAACTGATTTAACCTTTTTTATGTGCGCCCGGCATGGGTATTATCTAACGGGTTAAAGTCCCGAGT
>NZ_JAMQUU010000092.1:0-24459 GCF_025594975.1 Turicibacter sp. T129
AAGCCTTGTCTTAGGCTATGTACTTTCCGCTACTTGGACGTACTCGGGACTTTAACCCGTTAGATAATACCCATGCCGGGCGCACATAAAAAAAGCAACTCTTCATTTAAAAAGAGTTGCTTTTAATTTTAATTAACTACATTCTGGCCTAGTTCCTTGAACTATTTCATCAACAGTTTTAAATTGATATCCTTTTTCTTTTAATTGATTAATCATTGGTTCTAGTGCAATGACTGTTTCTGGTTTAGGATGCATTAAAATGAGAGCACCCGGCTCTAATTTTTTCATCACCCGACTAATCAGAACATCAGCACTTCCTCCCATCCAATCGATCGTATCTGCTGTCCACATAATTGAATACATTCCTTGATCATACGCAGCTTTTAACGTTCGATCATTAAACTCTCCAGCTGGAGGGGCAAAATAAATAATAGGTTCATTAATAATTGAACTTAAAACATCATTCGTCTTTTTAATTTCCTCAACGTATTGATCATAAGTAAATCCACCCCAACGTGAAGGATGCGAGTAAGAGTGGTTACCTATTAGATGACCATCATTATAAAGTTTTAACACTTGATTCTTATGATTTTCTGCATAACGACCTTCAAAGAAAAATGTTGCACGTACTCCCAAACGATCTAAAATCGTCATCATTTTATCCAACTCTTCTTCTCCCCAAGCCACATTAATGAGTAAAGAGACGTACTGACCTTCTTCATTTCCTTTATAGATAGGTCTTTCACGGAATTGTTCAGGATCTTGTTTATAATCAATTTTCTTACAAACAATGAGTGAAGGATCAAACTCTCCATTTAACAACATCTTATTATAAGACAACTCATAATCAACTTCAGCACCTACTAGACCAGGAACAAAATCCCAAACACTATCTATTCTCGGTTCAACAGCTTCAAATCGATGAGTTTCCATATACTCAACTAGCTTCAAATGAATTTCATCATTCATATTTGAAACTGAATAGGCTTTATGATAAAAATTAACACCGATTAACAGTGTGACATAAGCAACAATCCCTAAGACTGCTCCTATCTTTTGCTTCACAGCTTTCACCTCTAGTCATACGATTTAATCTTTAACAGTGTGCCACGATTACTATCAGTTTATTCATTTTTTACTCAAATTTATCATTTGACTTTAATGTTTTATGACATAAATCTAATAAATTGTAAAAAAATGCTATTTTAAGCTAGAGGAGTCATGACCAAAGATTGAATACCTTATCTATCATTTATTAAAAAACTAAATCATCCTCTCTTCAAATATTATTATTAAAATGCCCCTATGGATCAGTAGCAGTCCCTGTCTAACAGGAGAGCACAACCTTCATAATCCTCCTTATCCTATTAACATCAACTCTTTTGAATCTATCTATTTTATGATACAAAAATTTCTTAAAATAAATCCAAAATAAAAACTCGCCATTGACGAGTTTTTATTATTCTGCTTGTTGCTCCGCTTGTTCTTTCATCGCTTCTTTGCGTGATAAATTCACACGTCCACGATCATCAATTTCCGTTACTTTAACGTGAATTTGATCTCCAACATTCACAACATCTTCTGTTTTAGCTACACGTTCTTCTGCTAATTGAGAAATATGCACTAATCCATCTTGTCCAGGGAAGATTTCAACAAAGGCACCGAATTTTTCAATACGAACAACTTTACCTAAATAAATCTTACCAACTTCGACCTCACGAACGATATCCTCAATCATCGCAACCGCTTGATTAATATTTTCTGTGTTATCATGTAAGATATAAACTGTTCCATCTTGTTCAATATCAATTTTAACCCCTGTTTTATCAATGATTTCATTGATTTGTTTTCCACCAGGTCCAATCACATCACGGATTTTATCCACTTTAATTGTCATCACTTTAATTTTTGGAGCGTAAGCTGATAAATCCTCACGAGTTTCAGCAATTGTTCCTAACATATGATTTAAGATTTGCATACGTCCAACTTTAGCTTGTTGAAGGGCCTCTTCTAAAATCTCACGGCTTAACCCTTCAATTTTGATATCCATTTGTAAAGCAGTAACCCCTTGCGCTGTTCCCGCTACTTTGAAGTCCATATCTCCTAAATGATCTTCCATCCCTTGGATATCAGTTAAAACCGTATAATTTTCACCTTTTTTAACAAGCCCCATGGCAATCCCTGCAACTGGTGCTTTAATTGGAACTCCAGCCGCCATTAATGCCATCGTAGATGCACAAATTGAAGCTTGAGACGTTGAACCATTTGATTCTAAAACCTCAGATACTAAACGCACTGTATATGGGAATTCTTTTTCAGATGGCATTACTTGTTTTAACGCACGCTCTCCTAAAGCCCCATGACCAACTTCACGACGACCTGGTGCTCCATAACGTCCCGTTTCTCCAACTGAGAATGGAGGGAAGTTATAGTGGTGCATGAAGCGTTTTGTTTCTTCAACTTCAAGTCCATCTAACATTTGGTGCTCATTTAAAGCTCCTAATGTACAAATTGATAAGGCTTGTGTTTGTCCACGTGTGAATAACGCTGATCCATGTGTACGAGGTAATAAATCGACACGAGATGATAATGGACGAATCTCATCAATTTTACGACCATCCGGACGTACTTTTTCATCTGTGATTAAACGGCGTACTTCTTCTTTAACGATTTTATTTAAAACTTCTTTAACTTGTTTTAATTCTTTTTCAGTGACCTCTTCTGCCTCAAACACTTCTAACACACGTTTATTTACCGCATCAATCGCTTCTTGACGTGCATGTTTTTCAACTACTTGAATAGCGGCTAACATATCTGCTTCTGCCATTTCACGTACACGCGCATTAATGTCTGCATCGATTTCATATAAGTTTAATTCCATTTTTTCCTTTCCAATTTCAGCAACAATTTGCTCTTGGAAGGCAATAATTTGTTTGATAGCATCATGACCGAACATGATAGCTTCTAACATCACTTCTTCTGGAACTTCTTTTGCTCCAGCTTCAACCATGTTGACTGCATCTTTTGTTCCAGCTACTGTTAAATCGATATCTGAATTTTCTAATTGCTCAACCGTTGGGTTTAGCACGAATTCTCCATTGACACGACCTACAATGACCCCAGCAATTGGTCCTTCAAACGGAATATCTGAAATAGATAAAGATAATGATGATCCAATCATCGCTGATACTTCTGGTGAGTTATTATGATCCACACTCATGACATAGTTGATGACTTGTACATCATTACGGAATCCATCAGGGAATAATGGACGAATAGGACGGTCAATTAAACGACCTGCTAAAATCGCATGTTCACTTGGACGCCCCTCACGTTTAATAAATCCACCAGGTACTTTACCTACGGCATAAAGACGTTCTTCATATCCAATTGTTAATGGGAAAAAATCTATATCTTTAGGTTCTTTTGAAGCAACACATGTTGATAAAACAACTGTATCACCATAACGTACTAAAACCGAAGCATTCGCTTGCTTTGCTAACTCACCAATCTCAAAAGTTAATGGACGGCCAGCTAACTCAAACGAATAAACGTGTTTATCTGACATATATATTACTCCTTCATTTTCTACATTTATATTTATTCTTTTCTATCATACCATAAGCAAATAATTTAAAGAAATAATTTTTTTCATATTCATACCTAATTTGGCAACTTCACTAAAATTTTGCTTAAAAATAACCTTTTTCTTTATTTTATCACCTGACATCCTTATTATAAGCACTCTCAACAAGAATTATCAGCCTTCATCTGAAAGAGCAATAAAAAAAAGAACCTTCAAATGAAGGTTCTTTTTAATTAGCGACGTAATCCTAAACGCTCGATTAATGAAGCATAACGGTTGATATCTTTGTTACGTAAGTAAGTTAATAAGTTACGACGTTTACCAACCATGCGTAATAATCCACGGCGTGAATGATGGTCATGTTTGTGTTGTTTTAAGTGATCGTTTAAACGATTGATTTCAGCAGTTAAAACTGCAACTTGTACTTCTGGAGAACCTGTATCTCCTTCGTGTACTGCATAAGCTTTGATGATTTCTTGTTTTTCTACTTTAGAAATAGCCATTACTATTACCTCCTATAATTCTGATAAATACGCCTCAATCCAAGCCAATCGCTGGAGGAGCTAAAAGCATAGAATAAGGACATGTTTAATTGTATCATACTTTTTAATTAATTCAAGTTTAATTTAAAATAACTTCTGACATATTGATGATCAGCCTCTAATTGCTTCATCAGTTCTGCAATGGAACCAAAACGCTTTTCCTCTCGTAAATACTCACAAAAATCAAGCGTCATCTCTTTGCCATAAATATCCTCACTAAAATCTAGAATATACGTTTCAATTGAAACTTGATCATTAAAGTTAAACGTTGGATTATGACCAATATTACACATTCCCACATAACGTTGTCCTTCAATTTCAACCTCAACTGCATAAACACCTTTTTTAGGAATCACATAGTCTTCACTTAACTGAAGATTAGCCGTTGGAAAACCAATTTGACGCCCTCGTTGTTGACCGCTCACAACCATTCCGTGGATACGATACGGTCGACCCAGCATTTGTGTCACTTTTTTAATATTTCCATCTGCTAAATAACGCTTAATTTCAGTGGCTCCTATTTTCTCTTGTTCTAATTCATATTTAGGGGTGATATTTAAGCTAAATCGATCTGAGTAACCTCCCAATAATTCCACCTCACCTTCCCCCATTCGTCCGAATCGGAAATCAAATCCTGTTGAGACATGTGCTACCCCATACTGAATGAGATAACGTTCAACGAAATCAATCGCTCTCATATTTGCTAACGTTTCATTAAATGGTAAAATAATCAATTCATCCACACCTAATTCAGTTAAGCGGCTTACTTTTTCTTGATAAGGTGTTAATAAACGTTCGCTGTCTAATTTCTTTAAAAAGATATTCGGACTAGGAGAAAAGGTCATCACGGCACTTCGCATTTGATGAGCCTTCGCATAATCTACTACTTCTTTAATCACCGCTTGATGCCCAAGATGTAGCCCATCAAAGTAACCTAAGGCGACAGCAATCGGTTGATCCAATTTTTTACTTAAATTTAAATGTATAACTTCCATCTCAATCACTTCCTAAAAGAAGCCCCTCATTGATCGATAGACATCATTAGTTGGGTGCTTTTCATATACTGCTAAACATTGTCCACTTTGACTATAAAGTGCCACTGGAGACACTGTGACATGATTAACTTGTTTCGGATATAATTGTACGCCATTTCGTACTAGTTTTTCAACCCAAGAATCGACCACAACCGATGGGAAATCTGCCATTGCCTGTTCTAATGTCAACAAAGTTAATGTATTCGATTCAGCCTTTTCTTTGAAAGCCTCTAAACTTAAGCAATCAGAAATATTAAAAACACCTGAAGCAATACGCCTTAAATGAGACATATGTGCTGGATATCCAAGCTTTTCTCCAATCGTTACAGCTACGGTGCGAACGAATAATCCCTTACTTCCTTTGACACGGAAACTAAATTTAACTAATCCATCTTCACTTTGATGAACGTTGCCTAATAGTTCTAATTCATAAATCGTGACCTCACGACGTGGACGCTCAACTTCAAGTCCAGCACGTGCGTATTCGTATAGCTTTTTACCATTAACCTTAACTGCTGAATACATCGGTGGGACTTGAATACTACTTCCGAGCATACTTTTTAAAGCTGCTTCCACTTCTTCCTTCGTTATCGTACGGTCGACTCGTTTTTCTTCAACTAATTCACCATCAGCATCTTCAGTGGTCGTTGAAAAACCGATTGTAACTTCACCTAAATATTCTTTTTCATTTGCTGTTAAAAACTGCGAAATCTTCGTGGCACGTCCGACACAAATCGGTAAAACACCTGTTACACTTGGATCAAGCGTTCCGGTATGCCCAACCTTTTTCGTTTTCAACACTTTACGGACAATATTGACACAATCATGCGATGTCATTCCTGCCGGCTTATCTAGTAACAATACCCCGTCCATAATTCACCTCATCACTTTCTTTTAAATCGATAATAAAAATTGTTCAAACACATCATTTGCCATGAGCAAACCTTGACGCGTTAAACGAATTTGATTTCCAACGCGCTCTAAATCATGAGCTTGAATTAATTTTTCCAACGCTTCTTGATAAATTGCTTCTACGTTCACACTATATTTTTTTGAAATCTGTTCTAGATTAATTCCTTCCATGAGGCGTAAACCTAAAAACATTTCTTCTTCAATTTTTTCTTCTTTCGATAAGACACTTGACTCAATCACAGGTAATTCTTGTTTTTTCAATGACTCAATATATGTATTAATAGAGCGTGTATTTTGATAGCGGGTCCCCTCTACATAACCATGCGCACCGAGTCCCGTCCCAATATACTCTTCATTTTTCCAATACCATTGATTATGAAGACTTGGAATTGATTTTGCAAAATTACTAATTTCATAGTGATGGTAGCCATGTTGAGCCAACATCTCTATAACGATTTCATACATGTTTGCTTCAATTTCATTATCTGTTAATTTTAACTGATCTTTCATATAAGCTAAATACAACTGCGTATGCTCCTCAACAATTAAAGAATACGCTGAAATATGTTCCACATCAAGAGCAATTGCCTTCTTTAAATCTTCTTTTAACTGTTCAATGGTCTGTCCAGGAATGGCATAAATCAAATCTAAATTAATATTATACATTCCATGAGCCTTTAATGTCGCAACCGCTTGTTCTACATGTTGACTCCCATGTTGGCGGCCAATTCGTTTCAGCAGTGTTTCATGAAAGGTTTGAACGCCCAAACTGAAGCGGGAAATTTGTTGTGAAAGTAAGTATTCCACCTTTTCTTCCGTTAAGTTCTCTGGATTGGCTTCAATACTAAATTCGACGATTTGTTCCATTTTAATCGCTTCATGTAAATAGTCAAATAACGGCTGAATTTGCTCGACGCTTAAAGCTGTGGGCGTTCCTCCTCCGATATAAATCGATTGAAGCTCGTCAAATCCGACCTGTTGCTCATAATACTTTAGCTCTTGTAGGAGTGCTTGAATGTATTCCTCATGACGTTGTCCCTTCGTGATTAACTTAGGAAAATCACAATACGTACAAATATGATCACAAAATGGAATATGTATATATAATCCTTTCGCCATATGACACCTCTATAGACGTTCAATGACATTTAAATTTAAGCGTTTCGCCATGTCACGGGCCATTTGCATATACTCATCATTTAGATAAGCCGGATTATGACAATCTGAATTAACAATCACTTTTACGGTTGGGAATTCATTCGCAATAATTGACCAGAATTTTTCAGATGGATACGGATAACGAACCCCATCTTGATACGTTTGCTTCCCACGCCTTAATCCATTAGCGTTCACTTCTAAAATGACATCATTATCTAATGCCGCTTGTGCAATTTGGCGTGTGGCTGCTTCACAAGCCTCATCCCAACGTGGATAAAGAGTCATAAAAACGTCAGGATGTGCTAAAATTGCAAATAACTTTGTTGCCAGTGCCTCTTCAATACACGATGCATACACGTTTAATTGTTCAGGTTTTGTGAAATGGAAGGCATCTTTGAATTTACCATCAATTTCAATATAGTGTTGCGCTAAAATTAAATAATCGGTTTGTTGTTTTAATTCCGTCATATAATCATGAAGGTGTGGAAAATATTCACACTCTAAGGCTTTTAAAACTTTAATTTGTGGATATTTTTTCTGAGCTTGTTCAATATCTTTAAAATATGTTGCTAACTCAGAGTAATCCATACGACGTGTTCCCATCTGAGGGAAATTTTGATGTGGCGTGTGACAACTCATTCCAATTTCAGCGTAATTATGCTTAACTGCTTCTTTAACATAAGCCTCAACATCACCTTTGGCATGTTTACAACGATCATGATGCGTATGATAATTCGTTAATAACATATTTCTCACCTCTTTATTATGATTCTTTTTTAGTTTATCTTAAACATTCCAAACAATAAATGAACTTGCTTAGTTTTTACTCCCTATTAATAGAAAAAGAGAGGTCTTTGCCCTCTCTTAATCTTCGTCCATTGATAATACAGCCATGAATGCCTCTTGTGGAACCTCAACTGATCCAACAGACTTCATACGTTTCTTACCTTCTTTTTGTTTTTCAAGTAATTTACGTTTACGTGAAATGTCTCCTCCGTAACATTTAGCTAAGACGTTTTTACGTAAGGCCTTAATCGTTGAACGGGCGATGATTTTCCCACCAATCGCAGCTTGAATTGGAACCTCGAACTGTTGTCTTGGGATAATTTCTTTTAACTTTTCAGTGATCACTTTACCACGTGAATAGGCAAAATCTTTATGAACAATTAAACTTAACGCATCGACAATTTCACCATTTAATAAGATATCCATCTTCACAAGTTTTGATGGCTTGTATCCAATTAACTCATAATCAAATGATGCATATCCTTTTGTTGATGATTTTAATTGGTCAAAGAAGTCATAAACGATTTCTCCAAGTGGAATTTCATAGTTAACATGAACACGTGTTTCATCTAAATATTGCATATCGATGAAGACACCACGTTTTTTCTGACATAATTCCATGATAGCTCCAACATAATCATTTGGTGTCATGATTGATGCCTTAACATAAGGTTCTTCAATTGATTTGATGGTCTGTGGTTCAGGCATTTGTGATGGGTTATCGACAATTAACTGCGTTCCGTCTGTTAAGTAAACATGATAGATTACCGACGGTGCTGTTGCGATTAAGTCAATGTTAAACTCACGTTCAATACGTTCTTGAATAACATCCATGTGTAATAATCCTAAGAATCCAGTACGGAATCCGAATCCTAAGGCTTGTGATGTTTCAGGCTCGAATTGTAATGATGAGTCATTTAAAACTAATTTTTCTAATGCATCACGTAAATCGTTATAACGAGCAGCATCAATCGGATATAATCCACAGAAAACCATTGGGTTTAATTTACGGTACCCTGGTAATGGTTCTTCCGCTGGATTATCTACTGATGTAATCGTATCCCCCACGCGAACCGTCTTCACATCTTTAATTGACGCTGTCACGAATCCTACATCACCAACACTTAAATAGTCGACTACTTTTTCATGTGGTGTGTGAACTCCAACTTCAACGACTTCGTATTCAGCACCTGTTGCCATCATACGAATGATTTGACCTTTTTTCATCGTTCCATTTACCACACGGATTGAAGCAATAATTCCACGATATTGATCATAAACTGAGTCGAAAATTAAGGCCTGAAGTGGTGCATCAGGATCTCCTGTTGGTGCTGGGACTTTTTCAACAACTTGTTCTAAAATTTCTTCAATTCCGATTCCCGCTTTAGCAGAAGCTAACACAGCATCATCAGCTGGTAATCCGATGATATCTTCTACTTCTTGCTTCACACGATCTGGATCGGCACTTGGTAAATCAATTTTATTGACTAAAGGTAAAATTTCTAAATCATTATCTAAGGCTAAATAAACATTCGCTAAGGTTTGGGCTTCAATTCCCTGTGCCGCATCGACCACTAATACGGCTCCTTCACAAGCAGCTAGTGAACGTGATACCTCATACGTAAAATCGACGTGTCCTGGGGTATCAATTAAATGTAAAATATACTCATTTCCATCTTTAGCTTTATATGTCAACTGCACGGCATTTAACTTAATCGTAATTCCGCGCTCACGCTCAAGTTCCATTGAGTCTAACAGCTGATTTTTCATCTCACGTTTTTCCAACGCATTCGTTCGCTCTAAGATACGATCCGAAAGTGTTGTTTTCCCATGATCGATGTGGGCTATAATTGAAAAGTTGCGAATTCGTTTTTGTCGCTCTTTGATTTGTTCGCTATTAATCGCACTCACAAAGCTCACTCCATTTCGGTAAAATAATATCCACTCTATTTTACTTTAAATTTACTTATCTCACAAGAAAAATTTGTGGAATCTCTTGTTTTTATCATGATTTAGCCATTTTTATGACCTCTTTATTTTGGAGATAAGAAGCCATACAAAAAGACTATTGCCCCAAATACTCACTCGGTCAATAGTCTTATGTTATCCCATTTTTTATATTAAATGAAATTCAACTCTTATTCACTGATTAGTTGATCAAAAAATCTAACCACTGTACGCAAAACCTCACGCACAATGGTTTTTAATACATCTGCGATGTCTTGTCCTAATTTAGAGATATTATTGTGACTAACCCCACTCACTTTGTTTAATGCGGATGTCGTAGGTGAAGGTTGACTTGAAGTTTGAGTAATGGGTTTACTACTGTTCATTTGGCTGGTTTGCACGGTCTGACTATAGGGAATAAACGTATTTTCTTCATCTTTTAAACTCGCTTCGTATTGCTCAATTTGTTCATTTAAAAATGTTGAGGCTTGCGCTGTCGATTGAATTTTCAAGTCTTCAACGTGAAGACTATACGACATCCCTAGCATAAAACAAGAAATGGCTATGATGATTAGCCCCCCTTTTTTCATAAGCACTCCCCCATCATTCATGCGCTTTAATATACGTTGTTAAAACATCTGCCACTGCCTGGGCTGAATTAGTGACCTCTTCATAGGTGTTATAGTCACCTCCCACCTCAATTAAAATCATCGTCGTGGCAAAATCTTGATTATAAACCCCATTATAGCCAACCCCGCCATTTTCACGAATCCCTCGCGATAATCCAGGATATTTTTCGCTCAATAAGGCTTCTAACTCTTGAATAATTTTTTGATTTTCTTGATATCGCTCATTATCAGTTCCTAACACAAACATCACTTTGGCATACGGTTTCCCATCAATCGTTGTCACAGATTTCTCATAACTAATCGAATCCCGATGAAAGTCAATAAAATAGCGTAAGGTCTCATGTTGACTCGCCGTATCCTCTAAATACATTCGTGATGCCTTATAAGATAATGAATAATGCCACTTATTTTTACTCACAACCTCTGCCGCTGAACGAGATTCAACTAATGTATTTATATTTTGACTTTGTAACTGCTCAGCTACCATGTAAGATAAATCAACCACACTAACTGTCCGACCTAACTGCTCATTCACAGCTCCACCTTCATATAGTTCACCGTCATGAGAATTAAAGATATAAACCAACGGATCGGTTGTGATTACTTCTTGCATCGGTTCGACATCTAACTCCTCACTAACATATGTATATTTATAATCTTGTGGTGGCGTTGCTGCTGTTGCACTTTGACTCGGTGCCTTCATATTAATAAAAGCAAACCCATCATTGATAAAGGAGCAAAGTTGATTCAAGTCCAGTGAAGTCATGATTTCTGCAAAGTATTTTTGTAAATTCATCACCACATCCACAATATCTCCCGCGGTTGAAAAATCAAAAATACTTGATAAAATTGTTTCTTGTTTCACATGTTTATCGTAAGCTTCTTTTTGATTAACATATAGCAACTGAAAAAACTGCGTGAAGCAAAGTGTGAGAACAAATCCCAGTATGATGATATAGGGTGTTAATTTATTCAGCTTTTTCTTCCATTTTTTTCTCCTTAAACGTTGTTTTCGATTCAATCTCCCCCGCCCCCTGACTGTTGTATTTCATCGAAAGATGCTTACCTTTCGCGTAACATTTACCTCTTTAAAACATATACGTTATTATACAAAATCAGTGGTGTTAATTATTGTTGTTTTATGGTCAAGAATTAGCTAAATTGTACATTTGGATGTAAGGCTCGATTGAGACCATTGGAAATTAATGTCGCTAAATCCTCCATTTCTGTATCGATTTCTTTTGGGGTCACGATTAGATTATAACCATTTGGTGTTAAGACCTCAGAAATCAATTGGCGCTTCTCTTCTTCTTCTAAGTTTCCGACTTGCCCCATAAATTGCTCACGAAGTTCTGGAGACGGTAAATCTTCATCGGTATATATTTGACGTGCACTTGAAAATGGCACGAGTTTTTTATAAGAGCGCGACTCCTCTTTTAACGATTTCCCAATATGTTTAAGAAGAAAATCGATCGTATCACTCGTAATCGAAACCGCATCGACAACAGTTGGAACCCCGATTGCAAAAACAGGGATACCTAGCGATTCCTCATCAACTGCCTTACGTTTATTTCCGACCCCGCTACCTGGTGCAATTCCTGTATCAGTCATTTGAATCATTTTATTGACACGAGTAATCGAACGCGAAGCTAAAGCATCCACAACGACTAAGAAATCTGGCTTCACTTTTTTGACCAGTGATTCAATCACATCATATGTTTCGATTCCAGTCATCCCCATCACACCTGGTGCTAATGCACTGACTTCACGATAACTTCGATCCACTTCATTTGGACGAAGCTCATATAAATGACGCGTCACAATGACTTCATCAACGACCATTGGTCCTAATGCATCAGGCGTCACATGATCATTTCCGAGTCCAATCACTAAACAAGTATCTGTTTCTTTAATGTCTCGATGTTTTAATAGCTTCGATAATTGCTCTGCAAAGACTTCCATCGCCACCGTTAACTGATCATGTTCATGAGTAATGATAGAAGACGTATCGAGTGTCATATAACGACCTGCCTTTTTTCCCACACGTTCAACTGCTTCAGGTGCTACATCAATGCAAGTCACTTTTAATCCTTTAATATTATCTTCTTCGTATTTCACCCCTTCTTGAGACGCCTCATTCACTTGCCCGACCATTTGTTCAACGGCTTCTAACGCTAAATCTGAACGACATTGCCACTTTTTCATTTCCTGTTCATTCATAATAATCACCTCAAAAATAGTGTGAGCTAGTTTTAGTTATTTCATGAAAATTTATTCAAAATTTATTCTCAAATTAAAAAAAGACAATTTAAGCTCGTCTTTTATTCTTGTTGTATCACTTGTTTTCTTTTTAACACGCCAGGGTCCCACTCAATCATTAAGACAGCTAAGACACTGAAAATTCCACCGATACAAAGCTTGACTGTCACAGGATCGCCTAAAATAAGAACAGATAAAATGGCTCCAAATAATGATTCAAATGATAAAATCAATCCTACTTTTGCTTCAGATGTGTGACGTTGCGCGATCGATTGAATCAAGAAAGCAAACAGCGTACTCAATAACCCTAAATACAAAACGGCGATTCCACTACGAAATGAGACCTCGACCCAGGGCATCCTCAATGACCAAATGAACGATAAAACAGCAACAGTTACCATCTGTATTGTATTAAAACAATACAGATTACAACGCGGACTAAATAAGCCGGTGATCACAATTTGAACAGCAAAACCAATTGCACAAATTAAGGTCAAAATATCCCCTATGTTCATGGAAAAATCTTTTTCAAGAGATAAAAAACTAACGCCTAACACCATGAGTAAAATCCCAGTCCATTGTGTAACTGTTAAACGACGTTTAAAAAAGATAACTCCAAGTAGCGGGACAAGTAAGACATAAGTAGATGTAATAAAGGCATTTTTTGAAGCTGTCGTATACTGCATGCCAATTGTTTGAAACGAAAAGCCAATGAATAAAAAGATTCCGGCTAAGACTCCCCCTATCACGTCAATTTTTTTAATAGATTTTAACACTTTAAAGAAAATCATCACCATTCCTACGGCTGCAACGATAAATCTCAAAGCAGTTAACTGTGCTGGCCCCATCCCACTCTCTATCGCTAATCCAACAGCGGGAAAGCCGCCTCCCCAAATGATGGCGACGACTAACAATAATCCATCTGCTATTTTTGAATTCATTGATTTCTCCCCCTTTAATTGCCTCTCTTATTCATTTATGCACGTCTAAATAAAAAAAGGACGTTCTCAACATAAGAATGTCCTTTTTTAATAGGATTTAATTATTTGATTGCTTTTAAAACGTCACATAAGAAATCATAGACACGTTCAGTTGATGGAATCGATAATGATTCTTTTGGTGTATGTGCTCCTGTGATATCTGGTCCGATTGAAATCATATCAATTTTTCCAAGTTTTTGAGATAAGAATCCACATTCAAGTCCTGCATGAATTGCCGAAACTTCTAATTCTTTTCCAAACATTTCTTGATAAACGTCTTTCATAATCTCACGAACTTTTGATTCCGTTTCAAATTCCCATTCTGGATAGTCCGCAATTAACTCCATCGTTGCCCCTGTTAAATTAGCAATGGCTTGAATACGATGGTTAATTTCACGTTTTAAAGAACTTACTGAGCTTCGGATGGCACTATTGAATTCAATTTCGTTTTCATCCATCTCAACAACTCCAATATTACTTGAACTTTCAACTAATCCTGGAATGTTAGCACTCATCGTTTGTGGTCCATAAGGGATTAACTGTAAGATATACATTAAATTTTGAGCTGTTTCTTTTGTAAAGACTTTTGTTACCGTGTCTTTTTTCGTTGTAACCACTGAGATTCCTGGATCGGCTGTTTCAAACTCAGCACGAACCATGATTTCAAAGTCTTTCACTTTTGATTCCAATGCCTCTGACTGTTCTTGTGCAAGCGTGATATTTAAGATGGCACGCTTAGAAATGGCATTCATTTTTTCTCCACCAGCAATTGATGAAACTGACACATTTAAATCTTGAATGTAGTGTAATAAACGTCCCATTAATTTATTCGCATTGGCACGGCATTTATTAATTTCAATTCCAGAGTGTCCACCTTTTAATCCACTGATCACAATTTCATAAGAAGTTAGTCCCGCTGCATCCACTTCTGTCCAATCGATTGGTAATTTTAATGAGTTACGCACACCACCGGCACATGAAGCTAAAGCCACACCCTCTTCTTCTGAGTCGATGTTAATTAAAATGTCACCTGGAACATTAGCAGGATCTAAGGCCATTACACCATCCATCCCTGTTTCTTCTTCAGTTGTGACTAATACCGTTAAGGCAGGATGCTCTAACGTCTCATCCGCTAAAATAGCTAAAGACATGGCTACTGCGATTCCGTTATCGGCTCCTAATGTTGTTCCCTTTGTACGTAACCAATCACCATCTACATAAATAGGTAATGCATCTGTTTCAAAGTTAAAATCTAATTCGTCATCTTTCACACAAACCATGTCCATATGTCCTTGTAAAATGACACGTGGAGCGTCTTCATAGCCTGGCGTCGCTGGTTTTGTGATGATCACATTTTTACATGGTTCTTGAACATAGTCTAAATTATGTTCTTTTGCAAAGTTTACTAAATATTCACTAATCGCAGCCTCATTTCCTGATTCGCGTGGAATTTTTGTCATTTGTTCAAAATAATGAAAAACCGCTTGTGGTTTTAAGTTTCCTAAAATCTCTGACATAAATAAGCCTCCTTTTTTGTTTTTATTCTACCATATCTTTCGTAAAATGATAACAATTCTCTACATTTATACACAAGTTTTAGCAATTATATAATACTAAAAACCGGAGGCTAGTTCTCCAATCAGTAGCGTCCAGTTTTAGTTTAACTCATTTTTAATTGAATATAGCCTTACACACGATCATTTTTATCAGCATCTTTAACCGTATACTCACTTGAATCAAACACTGAACTTTTCGGTTGTTGTTTTTGCTGATGAGTAACCGTCGCTTGATCTGGAATAATAAAAATACAAGCTATATATAAAACAACACCAGCAAATCCAAATGAAAAAATAGTTACAACTACCCAAATTAAACGAATAATCGTAGCATCCATCTTAAAATAATCTGCAATTCCTTGGCAGACTCCTGAAATCATGGCTCCTTGACTTGCTCGGTATAAGCGTTTATTTGACATCAAAATCCATCCTTCCATAACACAATTACCGTTATTATAACGTAGTTAGAAAAGAGATGACAACTTTTTTCAGATATATTTTGAAATGTCATCATGAAAGAGTTGGTGATAAACGTCAAATATACTATAATAGTGCTATATCTTTCCGATAGATAGAAAATTACATAAAAATTGGAGGTTTTTAAATGAAGTATGATTTAAAGGCTTTACTAAAGTCTAGTGAAGCTTCTTTGACTCAAATCGTTGACATTCTGAATACAGCTCCATCCCTGATGCTTCAATCATTGGAATCATCAAATACAGCGATTATTATTGTAGATATGGTCAACGGATTCGTCAAAGAAGGCCCAATGTCTTCTCCACGCATTCAAACGATTATCCCTGCAATTCGTGAGTTAATGACGCAGGCAAAGGAAAAAAAGCTTCCGATGCTAGCCTTCGCAGATAGTCACAACGAATCCTCGATTGAATTTGCTGCTTATCCTCCTCACTGCTTAGTCGGAACAAGTGAAAGTGAAATCGTTGATGAACTTAAAGAAGTGGGGGGCTATGAATTAGTGCTTAAAGGTTCAACGAATGGATTTTTAGAACCAGCCTTTCATAACTGGTTAAAAGAACATCCAACGATTGAACAATTTATTGTCGTTGGCGATTGTACGGATATTTGCGTTGAACAATTCGTTTTAACCTTAAAAACCTACTTTACGACATTAAATCGTCCGAGCCGTATCATCGTTCCAATCAATAGTGTTGAGACGTACGACTTGGGCGTTCATGCGGGTGATTTTATGAATGTAATGGCATTATATAAAATGCACATGAATGGAATTGAAATTGTCCGTGAAATTACAAACTAGAAAGAGGCTTTAACTATGAACTTAAAATCAGTAAATTTAACGATGCTCGTAGACTTTTACGAATTAACAATGGCCCACGGCTATTTTGAAAATGGAATGGAAGATCAAATCGCTTATTTTGATATGTTCTTCCGTCGCGTTCCAGATGAAGGTGGATTTGCGATTATGGCCGGTCTTGAGCAGTTAATTGAATATTTAAAACACTTAGAATTTACAGATGAGGACATTGAATATCTTCGCAGTAAACAATTATTCTCTGAAGGATTCTTAACCTACTTAAAAAATTTCAAGTTCGCTTGCGATATTTATGCCATTCCTGAAGGAACACCTATTTTCCCAAATGAACCTATTCTAACGGTTCGTGGCCCAATCATCCAAGCACAATTCATCGAAACGATGATTTTATTGAGTATTAATCACCAATCTTTAATTGCTACCAAATCAAACCGTATCGTCCGCGCGGCTAATGGTCGTCCTGTATTAGAACTTGGGGCGCGCCGAGCACAAGGGGCAGACGGTGCTATTTTAGGTGCTCGTGCCGCTTATATTGGCGGATGTAAAGGAACAGCTTGTACAATCTCTGATCGTGACTTTAATGTCCCTGCACTTGGAACGATGGCTCACAGTTGGGTCCAAACGTTTGATTCAGAATATGAGGCGTTCAAAAAATATGCGGAACTTTACCCAGAAAACTGTACCTTATTAGTCGACACCTACAATACATTAAAATCAGGGGTTCCAAATGCGATTAAAGTATTTAAAGAAATCTTAATTCCAAAAGGATATAAACCAGGAGCCATTCGTATCGATAGTGGAGATGCGGCTTATTTATCAAAAAAAGCCCGTAAATTATTGGATGAAGCGGGATTACATGAAACAAAGATTGTGATTTCAAACTCATTAGATGAGTATATTATCAAAGATTTACTCATTCAAAATGCACCGATTGATTCATTTGGAGTTGGAGAGCGTCTGATTACCTCAAAAACAGAACCTGTATTCGGTGGCGTTTATAAAATTGTAGCTGTTGAAAAAGAAGGACAAATGATTCCAAAAATCAAAATTAGTAACAATATCGAAAAAATTACAAATCCTGGTTCAAAACAAGTGTATCGTCTATATGATCGTGATACAAAGAAAGCCATTGCTGACGTCATCACTCTAGCTCATGAAAAAATTGATGATACGAAACCATATACCATTTTTGACCCAGAACATACATGGAAACGTAAAGAAATCACAAACTTCATTGCTCGTCCATTATTAGCCCCAATCTTCTTAAATGGACAATTTGTTTATACCTCTCCTACTTTAGAAGAAATCGTGACTTATTCTAAAGAACAAATTGAGATGTTATGGGAAGAAGTCTTACGTTTTGAAAAACCTCATCGCTATTATGTTGACTTATCAAAAGAATTATGGACCTTAAAAACAGAGCTTCTAGAAAAATATTCTAAATAATGCTGATTTTACATATAAAAACAAATCATTCTTCTACATGAGTTTAATGGAATTTTTACCATTTGATTAAATATTGTAATTTCTTCTTGCATTTTAGACCTTGGTCTGATAGAATGATTTTGTTGTATTTTCAATGGAGGTGAACGGAATGCCAAATATTAAATCACAAGTTAAACGTGTGAAAACAAACGAAAAACGTCGTCAATTCAATGCTTCTTACAAAGCATCTATGCGTACAGCTATCAAAAACGTTGAAGTTGCTATCGAAAACAAAAACGTTGAAGCTGCAAAAGAAGCTTACAATACAGCTAACAAAAAATTAGACAAAGCTGTTGCAAAAGGAATTTGCCACAAAAACTTCGCAGCTCGTCAAAAATCACGTTTAAGCAAAAAAATCAACGGTTTAGGATAATCAAATACCGACAATTCGTCGGTGTTTTTCATCCCTTAAACATGATAAAAAAGGATCTTATTTGTCTGACAAGTAAGGTCCTTTTTTATTGCGTTTATTTTAAAACCTCATTAGACCAAACGTGTGGGATTCGTTATTTAGCCACTTGAACTAGATAAAATCTTTAAAAACGAGATTTAATAATCGTCGGGATCCAGCGATTGGTTACCGAAAAATTGTCTAACAGAGCTATTTAAAAAATGAGCCAAGTCCCCTATCGACCTGGCTCATTTTTTATTCTTAATTAATTGGCGTTAATTGAACTAAAACATCTGGATCAGTTGTAAATTCTGTTTTTACCATCATAATAATTTCGTTTGTTTGTTCTAATGTCGGTTCTGATTGAGATTCAGATAATTGTAAATGAACTTGAACAGTCTCCTCGTTTACTCGAACTAAAACATCTGAATATCCTTTTGCTTTAATCATTGATTCAAGAATACTTTCATGTTGTGCATCTTTATTAATTTTTTCTAAATTATCTTTTGCTTCACTTTTCTCTTCAGCATCAGCATCTTTGCTTGCAATAATAGCTGTTAAATCAGCTTGTAATTGGCTTTTAGCTTTAGCTGCCTCAGTTCTTTGCACTTGAATGGCACTAACCTCAGATGATGTTCCCGCTGTCTCTGTCTCATCATCTCCAGACTCTTGGTTTGAAACTAACTCACTTCCACTTTGAGCGTCTGTTGGATTAATCTCTAAATTTGCTTGTGGTAAAGTTGATGTTGATCCCACTTTATTTGTTGTTGAATCGTTGCTATCTCCAATACTAATATAAAATACAGTTAATAATACGAAAACTACAAATAATGCGGCTGTTACATATGAATTTTTGTTCATTTTAATTTCCCCCTAGTTCAGATGCATTTAATAATGAAATTTGATGAATTGGAACATCAAGCAACAAACTGATGGCATGCGTCACATCATAAGGTGCTTTAATCGTCCCTCGATAGACGATCACAACGCCATTTGAAACAGTATCTGTTTGACTTGAAACAAAGAGTGTCGTTGAAGAATCAGCAACCGATTTATATGAGATATTTATACTATCGACTGTTACTCCTTCTATTGAATCAAATAAAGCTGTGATCTGTTCTTTGTGTCTTGCCTCGACAGATGGTGCCGAAGATAAATGATTCCCAGACAGAGAGCTAAAATCATCTTTTAACAAGAATGACACCACTACGATGGCTCCAATCAACAGGATGATTCTAAATGGCCCTAGATCAGTCATTACCTTACGAATTGTTAAGCTTATTGACCCTGACTTTTCTGTCGGTTTCTTTTCCACATCTTCTACCCCCTATCTCACCTCATGTTAGATTCTAATTTAGTTGCCTCTTTTCATCGACCTCCCCTCTTAAAAACGACATCCTCCCGATTAAGACCTAATTTATTGAGTACACACGTTTTTGCCTCCTCCTCAGTCTCAACCATTTCTAGCGTTAGCACTTCACTGAAATCAAATCCCACGATTTGAACTTGGCATCCACCTTCAGCTTGACGAACTAATGTTTCAATCTCAGCCATCGTTACTTTCGATAAATCAATTTCAACTAGCCCTTGGTAATACTGAATGGATTGATCAAATTCCTCTTCATTGATAAATGAAATCGAATCAATGAATGAACTAACTTCATTATTCATTATACTAATCACCGGCTTTAAAATGATAACTATGATAAAAAAGTGAAGATAAAATGTAATTATTTTCTTATAGGAAGCCGGAATAACCAATAAATTGACAATAGCTATCAAAAAAAACATAGCGATTATTTGCTTTGCGTATTCATATAGCATATCTTTTCCCATCTCCTCAAAACTTGTCACCTAGAATTAGTTGGTTAATAACATCATATTTGAACTATATAGAATAATGAAGAATGTAAAGATAAACATGACGCCAATAATAATCATAATGACGAGCAAATTCATCATCCCTGTATTAAAGACATCTAAAATTTTAATATAATCTTTACTAATAATCGGTTGAATCACCGCTCCTAATAAACGAAATAAAATTAGGCTAACACCCACCTTTATCACTGGGAATGCCACAACGATGACTAAAGTAATCACACTAAGTAGCCCAACACTATTTCTTAAAATGGATAACGTTGAAACAACTGAGACAACCGTATCTGTAAAACGCGTTCCGATCACAGGGATATGATTCATTAAGTTTTGTGTCGTTCGAAAAAACAATCCGTCCGCAAAGCTAAGTGTTATATTCTGAATGGACATTAATGTTAAAAAAAAGGCAAAATAGCCACCTAATGTCCAAATCGCAATTTTATTAATAAATTCAATTAAACGACCGTACAAGTCTTCAATATTAATCTGATTAATAAAGCCAAAAATCGTCCCAACGACTGTTAAAGGCATACTAATCGCGTTAATAAAGAAATAAGAAGCATTAATTAAAAAGACAACCGCAGGTTTAAATAACGCCTGATTCCAAAGAGCACCTGTAAGCGTAATCAACGATAATAAAATTGGAAAAATCGCGACGACGATATTCATATACCTCGTTAAAATATCCAATACATAATCATGATAAAAAATAAATAACTGAAAGAGCTGAACCATCAAAACTAGTTTTAAAACGGTATTCGTGATTTTCTCATACTTCGTTGAAAACGAGGATTGAATATTTTGAAACAATGCGATAATCAACAAAAAAATTAAAATACTTTTAAATTGAGAAAAACCCGTGGATAATTCATGCATCGCATAATCACCTAGCGATTGAAAAAATCCAACAATATTAAAATTCTCAACATTTAACAGATTGGATTTATCTAAGTAGTCCGCATTGATGAGCCAATCATATTGACTGTAAATCTCAGCCCAGATATTTTCAAAAGATGATAGATCCACACTTGCTCCATCCATTGCTCCCCCTCCTAGTACATAAATTAGTTAGACGACTGATAAGATAAGTTCAAAGAGTGTAATAATCATAGGTAAACTATATCCAATTAAATACAACTTAACGATGTACTCAAACATCTTTCCGACATTTCCTAAACTTGCTTCGGTTAATAAAAAGCTAACGAATTCTGCATAATACACAATCCCAATTAATCGAATAATAATGGTCACATACTGCTGCTCTACATTAAAATTCAAAAAGACGTTAGTAATTTCCCCAATCATACTTGATAAGAGTTGTAAGGCCATCATAAAAAAATACGTCAGCAAAACTAAACTAAAGCATTTGGCGTATTTTGAATTGACTTCATTTAATAATAAATAAATAATGGCACATGCAATTACGAGTGTAAGTATTTTGACAATATCAATGATGGCCCCCTCCTTTATAGCATAAAAATCGTTCGTAAACTCGTCATTAGAACTTCAATAAGTTGGACAATAAAGACTAACATATAAACATACCCAGCTAGCATGACTAACTCACTTATTTCCTTTCCAACATCAAACTTTTTAAAAAACAACGCAATAAATCCAAGGATAAATGCAACTCCCGCAAACCTTAGTAATCCCGTTATATCAACTATCGGCATGTTTCTTCCACCTCATCCTTTCATTAAAATTTGCTAATTAACCTTATGTCCTCTTAAAGAAAAAAATGATACTTTCAGACCATTCTTACCGCTCCTCCTCTATCATCTACTAAATACACGTCATATTCCTGCTTAAAACGCCTTAAAACAAATCACCTATTGTTTTCACTGTCGGAAAAACACCTTCCTATCCGTACCTTTAAACCACCTATTTCTTGACTTATTTTAGAAAACCTGAGTTGTCAATTTAAATCAGACAATTATTTATCACAAACTAAGCAATTGGAAGGAGTGAGTCTAATCCAGTTGCTTTTTTCATGATTTCTTCTGGTGTGTAATAGTTTAAAGATTTTCGGGGTACGCGATTATATTTCATCGCAATTTCATTTAATTTCTTTTGTGAATGGACGGATAAATCCGTGGATTTCGGTAGGTCTTGTCTAACGATACTATTTGAATTCTCATTCAATCCTCGTTGTCCTGGTGCTCCTGGATCACTAAAGTAAATCTCAAGAGGTATCTTGCTTTCTTGTTCAATTTCTTTCCATCTAGAAAACTCTTTTCCTCGATCAAAGGTGATTGTTTTGATGCCGATTTGAACTTGTTCATTTAGCCAATTCAATGTCGCATCTTTGACATCCTGACTCTTACGACTTGCTTTTAATAGTACGATATATTTACTTTTCTTTTCAACGGAGCTTTTTGGCATCAATGCTTCCATTTTTCACAAGCTTATACAATGTTTTAGTTGAGACTCTTTCTGAATGACCCATCAGCTTATCACGCCCCGCAATAGCATCTAATGACCATCCTTGACCTAATAACTCATGAATCTCTTGTACTTTCTGCTGAGATAAAGTGATTTCTTTTCTTCCGCAACGCTTTTTATTTTGCTTGTAAGTGGAATAGATTTCTTCAACAGTGNNGAATTAAGTGTACCATCTATGTCTTTTTTATTACCATTAAATATGATTATCAGTTGTCTGACTTAATTATATAATTCAGGAAATAAAAAAAGACTTAAAAAGCAGCAGCCTTTTAAGTCTTTCAAAATCATTCAATTATAAACGATTACCCACGAGAAACATAACGTCCATCGTTAGTGTTGATGATTAATTTATCTCCAACTTCAACGAATAATGGAACTTGTAAAGAGTATCCAGTTGAAACTGTTGCACTCTTAGTTGCATTTGAAGCTGTGTTTCCTTTCACACCTGGTTCACATTCAACAACTTCTAAAGTTACTTTTTCAGGTACTTCAACCCCTAAAATTTCGCTGTTGAATGTATTGATTTTAACTTCCATACCTTCAACTAAGAAGTTTTTCTCATAATCTAATTGTGCAACTGGGATTTCTAATTGCTCATATGTTTCATTGTTCATGAATACATATTCTTCACCCATTGAGTATAAGAATTGCATTGTTGATTTTTCAATGTGAGCACGTTTAACTTTTTCACCTGCATTGAATGTATTATCAATAACAGCTCCAGTACGTAAGTTACGTAATTTAGAACGTACGAACGCTTGCCCTTTACCTGGTTTAACGTGTTGGAATTCGATAACTTGGAATAAGTTTCCTTCGTAATCGATTGTCATTCCTGTTTTAAAATCATTTGTAGAAATCATAAAAATCCTCCTTGCACACTATACAAACTACTCCTAGTAGTATGATAATCATTTCCGTATTTAATTATAACGATTAATGATTAAATTGTCCATGCAAACCCGCCCTTTTTTGCCTAATAAAACCTCTTTTTTTAGCCTTTTCCTAATCTCTTAGTATTTTATCCCTGATTGTTTTAAAAACTCCCACGATATCCCTATAAAAGTGCTTTATTTTTATCTTAAAATTCTGTAAAATATTATTATAATTAAGAAAAAGGAGGTTCTAATGATGGATTGGAGATTATTAATCATTGCGATTATTTTAGGGATCATTTTAGGACTATTTATTATGATGCGCCGTGAATCAAAAAAGGCTGTCGTGAATTTATCAGAAAAAGAATTCGTTGAGAATATGCGTAAAGGACAATTAGTAGACCTCCGCAAAAAAGAGGAATTTGATCAAGGACATATCAACGGGGCTCGTAACATTCCATTTGTAATGTTAACACGTAACCCAGGTAAATTACGTCGTGACTTACCAATTTACTTATATTGTGAAAAAGGTAAGGTATGTAAACGTGCCGCATTAGTTCTTTACGGAAAAGGATATGAAAACATCTATCAACTTGAAGGTGGATTAACAAATTGGACTGGACCATTAAAGAAAACAGTTAAAAAATAAAACAAAAAGATTATTAAATTCTAGAATTTAATAATCTTTTTTTGGTTCTATAATATTTGGTG
>NZ_JAMQUU010000093.1:0-14701 GCF_025594975.1 Turicibacter sp. T129
GCTATGTACTTTCCGCTACTTGGACGTACTCGGGACTTTAACCCGTTAGATAATACCCATGCCGGGCGCACATAAAAAGTAGACCGGAGGTCTACTTTTTATTTTTCATATAATTTATAGAGAGCTTGTGTTCCACAGTTTTCTAACTCTCGTTTTTGACATTCTTCATACAAGCTTAAGACTAACTCAAGTCCTGGTAAATCCACATTCATTGCCTTCGATTCACTACAAGCGATACGCATATCTTTAATAAAGTGTTTAATAAAGAAGCCTGGATTAAAGTCATCTTTAATAATACGTGGCGCCATATTGCTTAATTGCCAGCTTGCTGCCGATCCGCTCGTTACTGCCTTTAAAACAGTCTCTAAATCTAGTCCAGCTCCTTTAGAATAAGCAAGGGCCTCAACCATTCCGATAGCCGCTCCTGCAATGGCAATTTGATTCGCCATTTTTGTATGTTGACCACTACCCGCAGACCCCATATAAACAATCGTTTGACCCATTAACTCTAAAATCGGTAAAATTTCATCATATGCTTCTTTGTCTCCACCAACCATAATCGTTAACGTTCCATTTTTCGCCCCAACATCTCCACCTGTAACAGGTGCATCTAAACACTGTAATCCTTTAGCTTGCCCTGCTTCATAAATACGTTTTGCTAAATCTGGTGTCGAGGTTGTCATATCAACTAAAATTGAATGAGCTTTTGCATGATTCACTAAACCATCTTCACCTAAATACACGCTTTCAACATCTGCTGGCACGCCAATAATGGTAAATATTAAATCACAAGTTGTTGCAATACTCTTTACATCATCACACCAAATAGCCCCAGCCTCGACTAAGCGATCAGCTTTACTTTTTGTACGATTATAAACATATAAGTCATGACCCGCTTTTAACAGATGACCTGCCATTGCTTGACCCATGACACCAATTCCAATAAATCCAATCTTCATGAACTTCCCCCTCTTTCTTTGACACGATTAATTACTTCTATATACAACCAGAAATATTTTCTACATTTACTACGGCAACCTAAATACTTAATAATTATGCCGTGGGTCACCTGCCATGCGAAGCATGTTTCCTCCGCTGGTAGGGTATGGGTCACCTAGCGATTTCTGAAAGAAATCTAATCCTCAACTGCTAGGGCTTGGGTTCCCTGTCATTTGCAACGGAAATGTATTCTCCGTTGATAGGGTCTTAAAAGTTTTTTACACCGTAAAAAACTTTTCTGGACTTACATAAATTATAACATACTCAAATGCAAAAAAAGCTATGAATTAAATTCATAGCTTTAAAATTATTTTTTAAATAAATAGTCAGGCACACCTTTATTGGCAATCGCTTCATAGTATTCCGTTTTCACCGCATAATACTCCTCAATTGATTTCATATACTCTGTATGTAATTCTTCAATTGTATTAAAAATCATATTAATAGTTTGGAAGTATTGAACTGCTTCACTTGTTTTTGTATTATAGAACATTTCTTCAAAATTAGTTAGCTCTTTTGCTAGTACCTCTAACTCAGCATTTAAAGCAACTAATTTCTCCGTACGTGCTTGTTGTAAAACTGACATTTGTTTACCTAATGATGCTAAGTTTTCAGGAAGTTTTGATAACGTTGATTCTACTTTATCAAAATTAACTTCTTCTAACTGACTATTCATACATGTCACAACATTAGCTGTGTAATCTTTTAACACTTCATATTCTGCATTAAATGATGTAAATAACTCTGTTACATCCTGGCTTCCATCATAAGTTTGTCCTACTAGAATAATCTCACGCACATGTGATTGCAAGGCATTTAATGTCGTTTCTAATGTATCCGGTGATTTTTTCTCACAGGTTACAATCTCTTGATCAATTTGTTGATAAAATTGGAATGCTTCAACTTCAGGGAATTTATAAGTAAGAGCAAAGAATACCCCAATAGTTGCGATTAATCCAATAATAACAAATGGTAAAAATGGTTTACGCATATACTCAATCCTCCCCTATAAATCATCGCTTCCGAATAGATTTTTAACAATGTGATTATCCGGATTATATGGTAAAAACTCATATCCTAAGTCAGTATAATATTGAATAACTTTTGGTAAGACTTCAACTGTGACGTCTTTTTCATGGAATAAAACAACGGTTTGTCTTGGATAATTCCATAAATTCATACAATATTCAATATTTTTCATAATACTATCGACTGAAGCTCCTGATTCCCAATCTAATGAATCAACATCCCAGTCCCAGCATTTAACCCCAATTTTATTTAACTCTTCAACGTGAGCATCTGTAAAAGTTCCTCCACCTGTCCCATAAGGGGCACGACATAATTCACTCTCAAATCCACCTGTAATTTCTTTAAGGAGTGCCTGTTCTTCTAACATCTCACCGGCAAAGTTTTGAGCCGCATTCTCGTCACCATATAAGGTTGAATAATCATGCGTCATCGAGTGCATCCCAATGTAGTGACCGGTATCTGCCATACGCTTTAAGATATCTTTTGAACCACTATATCTATCAATTGATGATCCTAGAACAAAAAATGTTCCTTTAATATCATAACTATCTAAAATGTCTAAGATTTTCTCTGCATTTTGAGATGGCCCATCATCAAATGTTAAATAAACAAATTTAGCCTCTTTGTTATGCCAACTATTAACCGTCGTAATCGGTTCAAAATTTAAAGAACTTGGCTCAACAGTCGCCACACTTAAGCTATTTACTTGTTGAAAAATATTAAATACGAAACTTCCAACAACAAGTAAGAAAGCCACTAATGTAAAAATAATGTAAGCCTGTGGTTTTACACGATTGCGGCGACCATAACTACCATAATTTGAATAATACTGTTGTCTTGCCACTACTTTTCCCTCCATCTGTTGTATTTGTTTTAATTATACAATACCCATTGTGAAAATGCATTCTAAATTCCAACAATATTCTACAAAAACAGAAGGTAATTTATGGTTTATATTATTTCTTTTTGGCTCATAATAAATTTGACTATTTTTTCATACAATCAAATTCTTCCCCCTCATAATAAGGCATAAAAACATATCCTTGATTACGATAATATTCAATCACTCGTGGTAACACTTCTAAGGTTAATTTTTTCTCATGAAATAATAAGACAACCTCATTTGGATAATTACTGTGTTTTAAATCTGCGACGACTTGATTAAAGATTGCATCAGCACTTGATTTCGACCAATCTAATGAATCCACATTCCAATCCACACACTCAAGTCCTGCTTCCTCTAATGCTTTATAATGCCCTGCTTTAAAATGAGTCTTTCCACCATAAGGAGGTCGACATAGATTACTTTCAAAACCTGTTAACTCTTTGATTTTAGCCTTAACTTCTAGCATTTCATTCACGAAGTTTTGTGGGGCTCCTGGAACATTGTATAACTTATCCATATTATGTGTCATACTATGCAGTCCAATATAGTGCCCTCTTTTTAAGACTTCATTAAGAACTTCATCTGCATTTGATAAAAGATCAATATTTTCACCAATAACAAAAAAAATAGCAGGAACATCTTCCTCCTCTAATAAGTTTAATAAATCTAATGTATATTTAGATGGCCCATCATCAAACGTTAAATAAACAACTTTTTCTGGCTTTGGATCTTGATAAATAAAATGATCAATTCGATCATCAACGGTTGCTGCCCTTGGTGTTATCGTATTCATACAACATAAAGCCATTAATATAACTCCAAATATTAAAAATAAAAATGACTTTAAAGTTGTATTTAATTTCTCATTAAATAATGAATTTCTCATTTTTTTCAACTCTTTTCATATAAACTTCCTTCATATTATGCGACATTTTCTCTTAAATTATTGCATTTCTTGCAAGAATAAAAAAAGTGTGAAGAAAATTCTTCACACTTAAAATTCATTATTTTTGAATGCTTTCTACTAATTCGATAACTTCTTCAACTGTTGATTTGTTTAATGCTTCAGCAGCTAAGTCAGCCATCTCAGCTTTTGATAATTTACTGATTAATGAACGAGCAGGTAAGATTGAAGTTGCTGACATTGAGAATTCATCTAATCCTAATCCTAATAATAATGGGATAGCTGTTTGATCTCCAGCCATTTCTCCACACATTCCAGTCCATTTACCTTCTTTGTGTGCTGCATCAATAACCATTTTTACTAAACGTAAAATACTTGGGTTATATGGTTGATATAAATATGAAACTTTCTCATTCATACGGTCTGCAGCCATTGTGTATTGGATTAAGTCATTTGTTCCGATCGAGAAGAAGTCTACTTCTTTGGCGAATTGATCAGCTAATACTGCTGCTGACGGAATTTCAACCATCATACCAACTTCGATTTCTTCAGAAACTGTTACACCTTCTGCAACTAATTTAGCTTTTTCTTCTAATAATAATGCTTTTGCAGAACGGAATTCATTTAATGTTGCAATCATTGGGAACATGATACGTAATTTTCCGTAAGCACTCGCACGTAATAAAGCACGTAATTGAGTACGGAATAAATCTGTATCATCTAAGCATAAACGGATCGCACGGTATCCTAAGAATGGGTTCATTTCTTTTGGTAAGTGTAAGTATGGTAACTCTTTATCCCCACCAATGTCTAATGTACGAACAACAACTGGTTTATCTCCCATTGCTTCTAATACTGCTTTGTATGCTTCGAATTGCTCTTCTTCAGTTGGGAAGTTGTCACGTCCCATGTATAAGAACTCAGTACGGTATAATCCTACTGCTTCTCCACCGTTAGCTAAAACACCTTCAACATCTTTTGGAGTTCCGATGTTAGCAGCTAACTCAACGTGTTGTCCATCTTTAGAAACCGTTTTTTCATTTTTTAATTTAGCCCATTCAGCTTTTTGAGCTTCGTATTGTTTAGCTACTTCTTCATAGTGAGCTACTTGCTCAGCTGTTGGATTAACGATTACATTTCCTTCTAATCCGTCTAAGATGATCATATCTCCATCTTTAACATCTTCTAAGATTGTTTTTGTACCAACTACTGCTGGGATTTCTAAAGAACGTGCCATGATTGCAGAGTGAGATGTACGTCCCCCAATGTTTGTAGCAAATCCTTTAACGAAGTTACGATCTAATTGAGCTGTATCAGATGGTGTTAAGTCTTCAGCGATGATAACAACTTGCTCATCGATTGTACTTGGATCATTTACTTTAACTCCTAATAAATGAGCTAAAATACGTTTTTTAATATCTTTAATATCTGCTGCACGCTCACGGAAGTATTCGTTATCCATGCTTTCGAACATCATGATGAACATATTTGAAACTTCATCAAATGCATAAGCAGCATTAACGCTTTCAGATTTGATTTTATCTGTTGTTTGGCTTAATAACTCAGGGTCATTTGCCATATTGATGTGAGCATCAAATACTGCTGCTTCTTCTTCACTTAAGTTTTGTGCAGCTTTAACTTTAATTTTTTGTAACTCTTCAGTTGTTTTAACTAAAGCCTCTTTATATAAGTTGATTTCTGCCTCAACATCCGAAATTGTAGCTTTCACTACAGTTAATTCTGGTTCAATTAATTTAAATGCTTTTGCAATTGCAATACCATTTGACGCTGCGATACCTTTAATATTCACAATGCTACCCCTTTCATTTTCACTGGATATATACTTAATTATTATAACATATGTAACAGGTTACACAATAAACTTTTATATGTAACAGGTTACATGTGTTGTTTTGTCACATAATTATCCAAAAATAAGCAAATAAAAAGTACTGGTTTCCCAGTACTATTGTATCTAAATTAGATAAGTATTATTCACCTAATCCTTGAGTTGTGATAGTTTCTGTTAAAGCTGTGATTGCTGCTTCAGCATCATCACCTTCAGCAGAGATTGTAATCTCAGCACCTTGTTGGATTCCTAAAGACATAACACCCATGATTGATTTTAAGTTAACTTTTTTGTCACGGTATGTTAATGAGATTTCTGCATTGAATTTGCTAGCTGTATTTACTAATACTGTAGCAGGGCGAGCATGTAATCCAGTTTCATCTGTAATTTTGAAGATTTTTTCCATCAATAATCGCTCCTCTTTCCATAAGTGATTTCTACGTTTATTGTAACGTGTCAATCTCTAAAAATCAAGTTATATACTTCACAAATTTATTTAATTTCTAAAATGCTAGCTTCACCGTGTGTTACTGATCCTGTTTTCTTTAACTCGATTGCTTTATCACCTAAGTTAGTGAAAACAACTGGTGTCACTAATGATGGTACTTTTGGACGTACAGCATCTAAATCAACTGATAATAACAATGTATCAGGTGTTACTGTATCTCCCTCTCCAACATGAGCAGTGAATCCTTCACCTTTTAATGTAACAGTATCCATACCGAAGTGAATTAAGATTTCATGCCCTTCGTTAGATTCTAATGCTACAGCGTGTTTTGTTGGGAAAACATTTAATACTTTACCTGTAACTGGAGAATATACTTTTCCTTCAGTTGGCTCGATAGCAAATCCGTCTCCCATCATTTTTTGACTGAATACTGGATCTGGAACTTCGCTAATCGGTAATAATGTACCAGAAATTGGAGCAAAGATTCCTTTTTTTGGTTCTTCAGTCTTTTTGCTGAATAAGTTTTTGAATGTGTCAAAAATTCCCATGGTGCACCTCCTAATATCTTTCATATCTATTATAGTGTTTTTTTTCAACAAATATAGATGTATTTTACTTTTTTTTAAAATAAAAGCGCTTTCTACGGTCAACTATTATTCTTTTCAACTATTTTTTACTTATTTTTTTCTGATTCGCGAATAATTTCTTCAATTTGGGATTTTAGCTGATCTGATGTTGTTCCAAAGATTGCTTGTAAATTATTACCTGAAACAAAAATCCCTGAAGCTCCCAATTCTTTAATTTTTAATTGATCAACTTCGTCAATATCATGCACTGAAACACGTAAACGTGACATACATGCATCTAAGGTGTCAATATTTCCTGAGCCACCTAAAGCAGATAAAATTGCAGCAGCTTTTTCATCACGAGATACTGATTTAGATGCTTGATAATCAGCTTTAGATACTAACTTATCTTCCGATTCACCGCGTCCTGGTGTCGGCAAATTAAAACGTCGAATCGCAAATCGGAAAATAAAGTAGTACAGTGGTGCGTAGAAAATTCCCACTAAAAGAATACGAATCCAACTAGTAAACTCATTTCCTGGTAAAATTCCATAAACCGCTAAATCAATTAATCCTCCAGAGAATGTCATTCCAACATGAACATTAAATAAATACATTAACATAAATGATAATCCAGCTAACACAGCATGAATTGCAAATAACACGGGAGCAACAAATAAGAATGTAAATTCAATAGGTTCACTAATTCCCGTTAAGGCGACTGTTAATCCGGCTGATAAAAGTAAACCACTTACGGCTTTTCGACGTTCAGGGGTTGCTTCTTGATACATGGCATAGGCAGCAGCTGGAAGTCCAAAAATCATAAATGGATATTTTCCTGTCATGAAGCGTCCAGCTAATGTCGCTCCTTGAGCTTGGACATTTTCAAGCATCGCTTGGTAACCGTAGTTTGAAAAATCAGATAATTGTTGGAACCAAATTCTTTGATCCCCCATTGCAACAACACCATCTATTGATGTATAAATTCCTCCTGCTTCTGTATACCAAAGAGGGAAATAGAAAACATGATGTAAGCCAAATGGAATTAAAGCACGCTCTGCTGTTCCATATAGCCAAATATAAAGTGGATTTGTTCCCTCAGATGCAACAATATTACCGAAGCTTGCAATTAAATTACCAATTGGTGGCCAAATGAAGGCTAAAACAATTCCGACTAAAATAGATGATAATGCTGTAATAATTGGAACAAAACGTGCTCCGGCAAAGAAAGATAAAATATCTGGGAACTTAACATTATAAAACTTATTATATAAATAAGCCGTTAATAACCCAATGATAACCCCACCAAAAACAGAAGTTTGTAAAGTCTCAATTCCTAAGATATTTGCATATAACTTTTCAGGCAACGTATCAGGCATAAAAATTCCTGTTACAACATTCATAATTAAAAAACCAACTGTTGCAGCCAGTGCAGCGACTCCTTTATCTCCAGTTAATCCTGAAGCAACTCCGATTGCAAACAACAAAGGTAAATTATCAAATACAATTTGACCCGATTGATTCATAACGGCTGCAACTGTTTGCCAGAACTCATTATCTAAAAATGGAAGATAATTTAAAAGTGATTGTTGCATTGATGCCCCAATTCCTAATAACAATCCGGCAATTGGTAATAAGGCGACTGGCACCATAAATGCCTTACCAATTCGTTGTAAAGTTTTCATTTTTAAATCTCCTTTCAAAAATAAACTATAAGTAGTACGGGGATTCACTCTCTCTTTGTTATTAAAAAATTAAACAAGTACCACTTTCTATATTTTAACCTATATACCCTATATTATGTAGATAACAAATCCATATTTTTGTCACTTTTTCACGGTTTTGGTTACGATAACAATATAACCTTATAACGTTAAGATAAAAAAAGAACATTAGAATAACTCTAATGCTCTCTTACTAATAGTCGCTTTGTAATCCATTCTAAATCATCTCGTGATTGACACGTTGGAAGAGATGAGATTTCTTTTAAAGATTTAATGGTGTATTTCTCAGCAAGTAATTGTGCTTGACGTACACCACCTAACTCATTCACACGAACAATAATACGTTTGATTGTTTCATCATCATAAACATCAGCTGCTAATAACCTATTTAGAACTGAATCATTTTTTCTTAAAGCATAAATTAATGGTAATGTGTAGTACCCCTGTTTTAAGTCATTTCCTAATGTCTTACCAACTCGAGCCTCATCCCCCGTATAATCTAAAATATCATCGATAATTTGAAAAGCATTCCCAACATGCAGTCCAATCTTACCAAGCTTTTTGCAGAATCGTTCATCACACCCCGCTTCATAAGCACCAACTGCTAAGCTAGTTGCTAAAAGTGCAGATGTTTTAGCGCCCACAATTTTTAAATATTTCTTAACAGAAGTATGCGATTTAAAACGACCATCAAATTGTTCAATTTCACCAACACAGACACGAGAAACCGCCTTTGATAATTCCTTCATATGATGAAGTTCATAATTTTCTGCTAAGATTTCAAAGCATTTGGTAAAGATGTAATCACCAGTATAAACAGCATAATCTTTTCCATATTTTTGTTGCGTTGTTAATGCTCCACGACGATGTGTTGCATCATCAATAATATCATCATGAACAAGAGTGGCTAAATGTAACATTTCAAGAACGGCAGCTAGTGGATAAATGGATTCAATTGGTTTAGATCCGAATCCAGCGCCAATAATACATAATCCAGGTCGAATTCGCTTTCCACCTGATGACGCTAGATCTTGTAATATTTCATTCATCTTTCGTTGCTTAACTGTTAATTGTTTCCCAATAACTTGATCAACCTCATTAAGGTGAGCAATCATCGCGGTTTTTTCTTGCCAAAATGAATTCATACGTTATCACCTACATCATTGGAATACTACCTTATATATCAACCCGTTGAAAATACCGGCTATCAGAAGAAAAACATAGCCAATACGCTATCGTATTAACTATGTTTCCCCAATTGTTATATTATAAATTAATCAACGTATAGATACCATTTTCTTAATAATGGAATACGTTTCATCATCTCGCGTAACCAAGGCCAAACATAATAATCTAAACCTAATACCATTCCAGAGTTTCCAATTAAAGCGAATCCTCCAACTAAGTACCATAACATTTCAGTTGGCGCCATACCCGAAGCCCAAATCATACATCCCATTGCAATTGTTGCAATCGCTGCGACTGGAGTGAATAAACCGATAATTAACATACCACCGAAGATGATTTCTCCGAAGATCATTCCACCTTGAACTAAGCTTGCTAATTGGGTAAATTGTGTTCCATCTGGAGTATAGAAGAAGGCATCCATTGACCATCCTACCATATTTTCAACAAATCCTGGAACAGGTAAGACTGCAATCCAATTCATAAAATCATGAATTAAATCAGCTAACATTGTAAAGATATCTCCACCATTTGAAGCCACCTGATTTGCCACTTCATTAACTGCACCTGACGCTGCTGTTACAGCTTCAGTTACCGCTCCTGACGCCGCTGTTACAGCTTCAGCTACCGCTCCTGACGCTGCTGTTACAGCTTCAGTTACTGCTCCTGATGCTGCACCTAATGCGTCCGCTTTTGGAGGTTGTGGTAATAAGAATACATTATTGAAATCATGAATAATTTTAGGTAATTTTGATAAACCTTGTTGTAACCACATAAATCCGACAAATACACGTAATGGGAACTTCCAGAATACTGGAGCTGAATTAGATAATAATCCACCTACCATTGAACGGTTATTTTTTGTATGGAAGAACTCATGCATTAAATATGACCAAATTTTATTGAATCCTAAAACTTGAACAAAGTATACTAAGTTAATTAAATGCTTTGATGCCATTGCGAAGAATCCTGATAAATTGAACCACATCCCCGGCATTCCAACTTGAGCTACTCCATAACGAGATCCAATACATACCATTGAACCGTGGAATGTTGGTTTATAAGTTTTATATTCTCCACCTTTAATATCTACGGCAATATTATGCGCAACAACTGGTGCTGAATGCTCTGCATTTTCAACCATCTGAGGAACTGGACGTTCTTCTCCTTCAGGAATATAGAAAATATTATCTCCAACGACATAAACATCTTGATAATCTTTTGCTTGTAAGTGACCATTTGTCACAATACGTCCACGACCAGCTTTTTCAACTTGAGCTTGATCAACAATATCTGAACCTTCAATACCTGCTGCCCAAATAACAGTACGTGTATTGATGACTTTTTCACCTTTATTTAAAACTACTTTATCCTCATGAATTTCGCTTACCGCAGAATTCATCACTAATTCATTTCCTAATTTAATTAAACGACGCTCTGCTTTGCGAACTAATTTATCTGGATACATTGGTAACACTTTTGGTGCAAAATCAACCACGTATAAAGTCACTTCATCTTTATCAATATGGAATGAACGACATAATTCATCTTTCCATTCTCCTAATTCACCAGCCATCTCAACTCCAGTGAATCCAGCCCCAACTGTTACGAATGTTAATAACTCACGACGCTTCTCTTTATCTGCTGTTAAAGCAGCTTGACGGAACATATTTAAAATGTGTTCACGTAAGTTAACTGCATCAGTATAAGACCATAATTGATGTGCATTTTCAGATCCTGGAATACCAAAGAATGTTGGTTTACATCCAGTTCCCATCACTAAATAATCATACTCATACGTTGCATCGTTAGATGTTAAAACCTTTTGTTCAAAATCAATATTCTTAATTTCATCTAACACAACATTGACATTACGTCCTGCAAAGATACTCTTTAAATCCATACGAATTGATTCTTCGTTAACACGTCCTGCAGCTACCTCATGTAACTCCGTCAACATTGTATGATACGATTGCTTATCAATTAATGTAATTTGAACATCTTTGTTCTTCTTGAATTTTTTGGCTAATTTCTTAGCTGTAAGGACACCTGCATATCCTCCACCAAGTACTACTACTTTCTTCATGAAACTCCTCCTCAAATAACCACGCTTTCTTTATAACCTCTCACCGTCATAAAAAAAGTAACTTCCCCTAATACCATATTCAGTGTCAGCCCTTTATTTCGACACAATACTTTATTAAATAGGAAAGTTAATCTCTCAAACTAGAAATCCATTTAGTTCACTAATATTTTATCACATTTTTTCACAAATACAATCTTTTTGTTAGCCTGCTTATTTTCCCTATTAATATTTATCTATGACTAAACATCATTACCTCTGAATTAAATTTCACTTTTTGAAACTGATCTAGTTTTTCTTCGACAATAAAAGTAACATTTGCCCATATCAACTTTGCTCGAGCTATGTTAAAATAACAAAAAGGACTTTAACTTGAAATAATAGGAGGACAGTTTATGAAATATAAAACCATATCACTGACCATCATTTCAATGATTAGCCTACTAGGCGCTTGCGATGCAAATGATACTCATACTGAGGTACTCTTGCAATCAGATAATGTTAAATTATTAACGATTGAATCTAACGACTTGAGTACTCCAATTCAGACACTAAATGATGGTCATTATTTCGCTGAAGCGGATACTTATTCTACTAATGGATGGAAAAATATCGTTAACTTTGAAGTCGTTAATGGACAAATTGAAAGTATAACATTTGATGCGGTCAATGAACAAGCAACAACCTATAAACGAACTCTATCGATTAATGGAGAATATATATCGGACACTATTGATTCATCAGATCTCAAATGGCATGAACAACTACAATTAATAGAGTCCTATCTTATAAACGATCAAGATTATCATGAATTATTGACAGCGGACACCATTCCTACTATTGAAGGTATTACAATTGACCTCTCTCCGTTTATTGAATTATTCAATACTGCGATGACAGAAGGACCAATTGAAATAGGTCCTTATCAAAATGGACAATACTTTGCCGAAACAGAAGATAGTAATAATGGAATGAAACACACGATTAATATGCTAATTGAAAACGGATATATTATTGCTGCTCATTGGGATACCGTTCCTACTAACAATCTAAAAGCAGCTAATCAGGTATTAGATGAAGAAGCGTACTCAAAGCACTGGAATCAGCAAGCCAACCTCTTAGAACAGCATTTAATTGAAATTCAAGATCCCATGCAAATGACATTCAATGAACAAAATAAAACAACTGATGTCAATGGAGTAACAATTGAAGTCCATCAATTTATCGAACTAGCTATAAAAGCACTGGCTAGTGGTCCATTATTAGACTAAATTGAAAAGATAAGATTTTCACAAGTTGAAAATCTTATCTTTTTTTTATAGTCTAGAATATGATATCCTATTAAAGAGAAAAAAATGGAGGAGACAACTATGAAACATATGAAGCCCTTTTTGTTTGTCTTCCTACTTCTATTAGTAGGTTGTCAAACAAAAGAAGAAACACCAGTTGAGCCTGTATCACAAAATAAATTTTTACTTGGTACAATTGTCAATATTACGTTGTACGATAATCCTAAACAAGAGATTTTTGATGAAATTTTCAATGCGATTGAAGAAATTGAAACAATGATGACAATTAATAATGCAACAACCAGTGAAATTATTGAAATTAATCGTCAAGCAGGGTTAGAAGCAGTTAAGGTTTCTCAAAACACATTTGATGTCATTAAAGCAGGTTTAACATATTCGGAACTGGCAAAAGGTAAGTTTGATATTACCGTTGGACCATTAGTTAAACTATGGGAAATTGGATTTGATGATGCCCATGTTCCAGAGGCTTCAGAAATCGAAAACAGTTTAACTTTAATCAACTATAAAAACGTGGAGTTAAATGAAAAAGATCTTACAATAAAACTAACTCAGCCCCATATGATGATTGATTTAGGGGGAATTGCTAAAGGATACGCAGCAGACGTTACCGCCTCTATCTTAAAACAACATGGAAATAAGCATGCCATCATCAACCTAGGTGGAAATGTTTATGCATATGGTGAGAAACCCAACCAAGCAGCTTGGAAAATTGGAGTCCAAAATCCCTTTTCAACACGTGGTGAGTATCTTGGAATTGCCAGTGTCAAAGATAAAACAGTTGTAACATCTGGAACTTATGAACGTTATTTTGAGCAAGATGGAGTTATTTATCATCACATTTTAGATCCGCAAACAGGATATCCTGTTCAAAATAATGTCATGTCAGTCACCATTATTGCTGATAGTTCAATGACTGCCGATGCCTTATCTACAACAGCTTTTGCTCTTGGGATTGAACAAGGATTAAATTTAATTGAGTCAATTTCTGGGGTTGAAGCACTATATGTTACGGATGAAAAGCAACTCTATGCAACATCAGGATTTCTAGATTACTTTCAATTAACTGACGATACATTTACCCTTGTACAATAAAACAAAAAAGACCAATACTTTTGGTCTTTTTTTATAGTTAAATTGTATAGAAAAATAATTAATTTGGGCTTCCGCCAAACCCACTTCAACCTCCTGTAATATACTATATTGTAATTGAATTACTGAGGAAAGGATGTTATGAGTTATGAATGGATATAATAGATGTGGAGGATATAAAGCTCCAATGATGTATGCAATGCCTACTATGCAACAACCAATGCCAGTAAAAACAGAGATGGTCAACGTACCTGAAGCATGTGAAACAAAAGTTATGGCTCCTCAAGTTGCACCAATGCAACCTGCCTATCCAATGCCAGCACCAGTTTGTGGACCTATGCAATTTGAAAGTTGCTGCCAAGTCGTTGAGCCTACTGTATGTTGTATGCCAGAAGTACACCATCATCATCGAGTAGAACATATCGTACCAGTTGTTGTACGCAATGTTCACCATCATCATAATCATCATGATTATGTAATCTGTAAACAAGAAGGAATGGAAACTCACCAATATGACCATGGACTCCGTAACGAAGACTGGTGCGCATTAGCCATGCAACAAAACTCATGCGGACCAAGAACACCAATGTGCTAATATAATAACACCTTAATCGAGTAGGAGATAATTA
>NZ_JAMQUU010000094.1:0-10364 GCF_025594975.1 Turicibacter sp. T129
CATAATTACCCAAAAAATAGAACCGCCGTATACGGAACCGTACGTACGGTGGTGTGAGAGGACGATGATTAAATTAATTAATTATCTCCTACTCGATTCAAAACTATTGTCTTGATTCAACAATCAGTTTAATTGCCGTACGTTCTTCTCCATCAATTAAGATATCAGTAAACGCTGGAATACAAATTAAATCTTTACCAGTCGGTGCTACATATCCTCTAGCAATAGCAATGGCTTTCACTGCTTGATTTAATGCTCCTGCTCCAATTGCCTGAATTTCAACAAGCCCTCTTTCACGAAATGCATTTGCTAAAGCACCCGCAACTGAATTAGGATTAGATTTTGATGATACTTTTAATACTTCCATACTAGTCCCCCTCTGTTTTGTTTTACACAGTAAGTCTATGCTCTCTCACCCTAATACATGACTAATTTTTATAAAGTTGATTCTTTCTTCAAATTAATACGTTGAATAGATGAAGCTTTCCCCGTCTTCTCATTAATATCAACTAAGACAGCATTTAACTGTGCTGCCCCTTGTTCAACAGCATTAAAACGAATCGGTAATCCAGTTAGAAACTTATTAATTACATTTTCACGTTCAACACCGATTACCCCATCTAAAGGTCCTGTCATTCCAACATCAGTAATATAAGCAGTTCCTTTTGATAAAACACGATCATCAGCTGTTGGTACGTGTGTATGTGTTCCTACAACAGCACTTACACGTCCATCTAAGAAGTACCCCATAGCTACTTTCTCACTTGTTGCTTCCGCGTGGAAGTCGACAAAAATAATATTAGTACGTTTCTTTGCCTCTTCAACTAACTGCTCAACTTTTTCAAATGGACAGTTAATCATTGGCATAAATGTACGTCCTTGGATTGAAATAACAGCCACTTCATGTGAATTAAACTTAACAAAGGTTAAACCCTTTCCTGGATTTGATTCCGGGAAGTTTGCTGGTCGAACTAACTTATCTGCATCATCAATAAAATCAAAGATAGAACGATTATCCCACGTATGGTTTCCAAGTGTGACCACATTAACACCTTGCTCTAATAAAAACTTATAATACTTTTCATTAATTCCTTTTCCATGAGAAATATTTTCACCATTTGCAATAATGAAGTGAGGTTTATAAGTCTCCTTAATTTTCGGTAATTGTTCTTGAATCATTTGGCGTCCTAGCGATCCATAAATGTCTCCAATAAATAAAATTTTCATTCTATCAGCCTTTCTAGTGGTTACTTAAAATCTGTATTTACTTTTATAGAATTAGTATACATATTAAAGAGCTATTAATGCTAACACATTAATAGCTCTTTAGTCAATCACATAAATTTAGCGTGTTATCTTGCAGTTTCCACAGCTCGAGTTTCACGAATAACTGTGATTTTAATATTTCCTGGATACTCTAGCTCATTTTCAATCGTTTGACGAATTTCACGCGCAACACGATGTGCTTGAACATCATCAAGTTGTTCAGGAATAACCGCAACACGTACTTCACGTCCTGCCTGAATCGCAAAGGCTTTTTCAACCCCTTCGAATCGACAAGCAATATTTTCGAGTTGCTCTAGACGTTTCACGTAGTTCTCTAATGATTCACTTCGTGCACCTGGTCTTGCAGCCGATAATGTATCTGCCGCTGCAACAATGACTGCAATTAAACTTTGAGGTTCACGATCTCCATGGTGAGATGCAATTCCATCGATAACAACTGGGTGTTCGCGATAACGAGTTGCCAACTCAATACCAATTTCAACGTGGCTACCTTCAACCTCATGATCAACCGCTTTCCCGATATCATGAAGCAATCCGGCACGTTTTGCTAACTTTACATCTTCTCCAAGTTCTGCAGCAATAATTCCTGATAAGAAAGCTACTTCCATTGAGTGTTTTAAAACATTTTGCCCATAACTTGTACGATAATTTAAGCGTCCTAAAATTTTCATTAAATCCGGATGAACTTTTCCAATTCCAACTTCAAATACCGCATTTTCTCCGTATTCACGAACACGTAAATCAACTTCACGACGTGTCTTTTCTACAATTTCTTCAATACGCGCTGGATGAATTCGACCATCTTGAACTAATGTTTCTAATGTAATGCGCGCCACTTCACGTCTGATTGGATCAAAACATGATAAAACGACTGCTTCAGGCGTATCATCGATGATTAAATCAACCCCCGTTAATGATTCAATCGTACGAATATTACGTCCTTCACGACCAATAATACGTCCCTTCATCTCATCACTTGGTAAGTTCACTACATTGACACTGTAATCACTTGTTTGTTCTGAAGCATATTTTTGAATCGCTAAGACGATTAATTCTTTCGCCTTTTTATCAGCTTCTAAACGAGCTTTCTCTTCTTCTTCTTTAATGTACTTAGCAACTTCGTGAGACATCTCATCTTCAACTTGTCTAAAGATAATGTCACGAGCTTCTTCTGTTGTTAAGCCTGAAATTTCGACTAATTTTTGTCGTTGTCCTTCTAAAGTTTCTTCCACTTTGCTTTTTAGTTCTTTTAGTTCGAGTTGTTTTTCAGCGATAGCTTCATCTTTTTTCTCAAGAGCAATTTCGCGCTTTTCTAAATTTAAAATACGACGATCAATCGTCTCTTCTCGTTGTACTAAACGCTCTTCTAAACGTACGAGTTCCGTTTTCTTCTCCTTAATGTCACGTTCTGCATCAACTTTAAGTCGTTGAACTTCTTCTTTCGTTTCTAAAAGTGCTTCTTTCTTTTTTGATTCCGCTTCTTTTTCAGCTTTTGAGATTATATGTGTAGCTGTTTGTTGAGCTCTCTCTAACTCAGCTTCATACACTTTCTTTCTCATAAAATACCCAATAACTAACCCTATCCCTACTAGCAAAATGGAGATGATAAATTCAATCATATGCACACCTCCAATTATTTGATATACGATTATCCGCCATAGATCTATTTAACGGCTCTATAGTTTTAAGATAATTAGTATTATGATATAATACTACATTGTTTATTTTAATATTATTGTAATAACATGTCAAGAATTCCACTACAATCTAAAAAAAGTGTCCCAATTTTTGGAGGTAACTAAAAAAGACTCTATCATTAAATTAATGTCCTAAAAATCATCCAAAAATAAACAAAAACCTGAGAAAAAAGCGCCCAACTGGTCTATTTTCTCAGGTTTTTTCAATCACTAAATTCCTTTTAATCTTTTAATTTTGTTAAGACTTAGTTTTTAAGTAGTTTCAACTTCAAAGACACCTTTTTATTCTTCTGACATCATGTCTTCAGCATTAGATGTTGGAATACTTAATTCCGCACGGATTAAATCAGCAATCTCTTCCATAATAAATGGATTTTCTTTTAAGAACAATTTCGCATTTTCACGTCCTTGTCCCATTTTCTCACCATTGTACGAATACCAAGATCCACTTTTCTCAATGATATTGTAATCCACTGCAAGGTCTAAAATCTCACCTTGTTTAGAGACTCCTTCACCATACATAACGTCTACTTCAACCGCTTTAAAAGGTGGAGCCACTTTATTTTTTACCACTTTTATTTTTGCGACGTTTCCAACAATGTCAGTTCCTAATTTAATAGTTTCTCCACGGCGTACTTCTAAACGAATTGTTGAATAGAATTTTAAGGCACGTCCACCAGGTGTTACTTCAGGATTCCCAAACATAACTCCAACTTTTTCACGAATTTGGTTAATAAAAATAGCAATCGTTTTGGTTGTATTGATGGCCCCTGATAACTTACGTAAGGCTTGTGACATTAAACGAGCTTGTAACCCAACGTGTGAGTCTCCCATTTCACCTTCAATTTCCGCACGTGGCACAAGGGCTGCAACTGAATCGACAACTAAAATATCGATTGCACCACTTCGAACTAATGCTTCAGCAATTTCTAATGCTTGTTCACCTGTATCAGGTTGTGAAACTAATAATTCATCTGTGTCTACACCTAATTTAGCTGCATATGCCGGGTCTAATGCATGTTCTGCATCGATGAACGCTGCTGTTCCACCAGCTTTTTGAACTTCTGCAATCGCATGTAAAGCAAACGTTGTTTTACCTGAACTTTCTGGTCCATAAATTTCTACAACACGTCCACGTGGATATCCACCGACACCTAAAGCAGAATCTAAAGCTAATGATCCTGACGATACAACTTCAATACGCGTATCTGTTTTTTCACCCAGTTTCATAACTGAGCCTTTACCGTATTGCTTTTCAATGCTTTTTAAAGCTTGCATTAAAGCTGCTTCACGATTATTACTCATATTGTTAATCCTCCAATTTTATATTTTTATCTACATTTAACATACCCAATTTGATGCAAATTTCCTCGAATTTATTTCAATAATAAACTATTTTTTATTTAAAAGCAACAAAAAAGCGAACAAATTTTCGCTTTTTTGTTTTTATTTAGCTTCATCAAAAATATGAAGGTTCTTATAAATGTATTCGACTCCTGATGCTACTGTTAAAACAACAGCTAATGCAACAAAGATTTGATCGACTGGCCAATTAAATAACTCAAATGGATAATTTAATAATAATAACGTTGAAATCATAATAAATTGAACAACCGTTTTAATTTTGCCAAGCCATCCAGCAGCAATTACAACACCTTTCGAAGCAGCAATCGTTCTAAATCCGGTAACAATAAATTCACGTGCTAAAATAATAAACACAACCCATCCCGCAATCAATCCATTTTCAAGTAAGATTAATAACGCAGCTGTTACTAATAGTTTATCTGCTAATGGGTCCATGAACTTTCCAAAATCAGTAATCATGTTATATTTACGAGCAATATAACCATCAATAAAATCGGTGATAGCCGCTAGTAAGAAAATCACTAAACCTAAAAGATTAGCATATGGAATTAAATAATTATTTACTGAAATCGTATTTACCACTAAATTTGGAATATAAAAACAAACAATAAAAAATGGAATTAAAATAACACGTAATAACGTTAGCTTATTTGCTAAGTTCATACTCTCTCACCTACTCAGTTTTAATATTAATTTTTATGTATTGATGGGGGGTTGAAGGCTCAAAATCAATCACTTGATTATTTACTGAAATTTTAACTGCTGTTGCATCTCCAACATTAAACTCTAATGTCCCAAATTGATCACCTGCAATTTTTTGTTCAAATACCCCACCCGCTTGATATGTTTCTCCAGGAATTAAACTTTGATCACCTAAGTTTAAACTTAACCAACAAGGAGCAGTAAAATCTAATTTCAAATCAGCTTCCGTTTGATCTGTAACAATATCAAAAATAACTTCCTTACTTTGTTGAGAAACCATTGATACTGTTGTAACTGGCTGTTGTGGTTTTTCTTCCGGTACTTGTGTGGGTGTTTCCTCTAGTGTTTCAGGTGTTTCTTCATCCTTTTCAACCATCTCTGATGAATTTGGATTATTAATAACAATATTATTGTCCGCTTTAGGCGTAGCATTTTTCACCACATCTACTACGTAAAAGACTCCAAGAGCAATGACTAAAACAGCACATACTAATCCTGCAACGCGCCCTAAATTACGATTACGTTTTTGCACTTTTTGTTTATGAATTTTCACTTCAACTTCTTTCTGAATTTGACTCCCATAAAACTGTTGATATAACTCCTCAACATTCAATGATAAGTATGTTGCATATTTTTTAATATACATTTTCAAATAAAAAGTATCAAAGCGATCAAAATTTCCATTTTCAATATTTTTTAAATGCTGAATTGGAACCCCAATCTTATCAGCTACATCTTCTAAATTAAGATGGCGATTTTGACGTTGTTCGCGCAAATAATCAGCTAATTGTTGATTGTTTTCTTTATTTGAAAAATCCATTTCGGCACCTCCCATAAACATCCATAAAAGCAAACTAAATTAATAATAGCATACCTATATTTAATAAAAAAGTAAATAAAGGGATTTTTTTCAAGGTATGACTATTTTTCATATCGTTTATTCAGATTTTTTCAAATTGTTCATCTCTAATCATTCATATGTTTAGTCAATTTAATTAATTCATACATTTTCGTCTAAAAGAATCATTAAAAAAAGCACAACTTAAATGTTGTGCCTTATCGTTTAATTTAGTGCATAAATAGCAATCTGTAAGCCATGTTCTGTACCGTCGTACTCAAACGGATGCCTCCTCGTACTTAGGTGGTAATTATCTGTCTGTAGAGATGACTCTCTACCTCCCATATGCGTTCAATTCCGCTTTAGGAGTGCCCCTACCAAATTTGGGTTTCTCGCTCGTGGGGTTTACCCGTTCCACGTCTCTCGTTTCCGATCGACATCGTCACTGTGGCACTTTTAAAGGTACTCATACCATATCTTACGACTTAGGTATTTTCCCAGCCGTCAGCCAAGAAACTTGACTGCCCTAACTTATTGTTTCGTTAGGCACGAACACTACAACCATCGCAGGTTGTGCGAGCATGGACTTTCCTCACCGTCATAAATGACAGCGCAATTACCCGAATGCTATCGGAATACTATTATGTCAAACTTCTTCAAAAAAGTCAATTGTTAATAATATCCATAAGCGTTGAAAATTGTGTGAATTCCTGATGAAATATCATGAAAGGTTAGCTTTTTTTCCTTTTATTTGATAAGATATACACTTAGGAGGTGTATAATTCTGTGGTAAATTATCCTCATAAAAAGAAAGCAACACTTACGAGTGAAAAAACCATTTCATTTGGAAAACGTGGGATGTCTTTTGAAGATGATTTAGCAAAATCAAATGAACACTATTTAGCAGCAAACAAAGCTGTCATCCACAAAAAACCAACACCTGTTCAAATTGTTAAAGTTCATTACCCTAAACGTGCGGCTGCTGTCATCACAGAGGCTTACTTCCGCACCCCATCAACGACTGACTTTAATGGGATTTTTAAAGGGCGATATATTGATTTCGAAGCAAAAGAGACTTCAAATGCTACTATCTTTCCTTTACAAAACTTACATGAACATCAAGTCAATCATATGATTGAAGTTAAAAAACATGGTGGAATTACGTTTCTACTCGTGAAGTTTTCAAAATTTAATGAAATTTATTTATTACCTTGTGAAAACCTTGCAAAGTTTTGGCAAGAATATAAATTAGGTAATAGACGCTCAATTAGGCGTGAAGAATTTGCACAATATGGAACAAAAATTCCTGAAGGTGCCTTTCCAAGAATCGATTACTTAAAAGTGGTTGAAGAACTTTTCTTATAATCGTAAAGGCGGTGACTTAGATGAAGAAAAATAATGGTAATAAATTCTCTCTCACCCTACTCCAAGCTATCGGAACAATTTTTAAATCATTCGTATTAGTTGGGCTGCTGGGGGGAATTGCAGCAATGATGATTGGGAGCTTCATCATTTTCAAAACAATTGAAACAGCTCCAGAACTAGATATCTCAAAAATTTATGCAACCGAATCAACAGTTATTTATGATAAAGATGGAAATGTGCTTGATGAACTCGGAATTCAAAAACGTGAATGGGTTTCTTATGATGAGATTTCTCCCGTTTTAATTGATGCTATTGTCGCAACTGAAGATTCAAAGTTCTATGAACATGGAGGAGCCGACTGGCAACGTTTCTTAATCGCAGCTCTATCTAATCTTTCAACAGGTGACTTTGATCAAGGAGCAAGTACATTAACTCAACAGTTAATTAAACAAACTCACTTAACAAGTGAGAAAAGCATCGATCGTAAAATTAAAGAGCTATACTTATCTATTCAAATTGAAAAAGTCTTAACAAAAGAACAAATCATTGAAGCCTATTTAAACTACTCTCCATTTGGAGGAAGTGTTAATGGGATTCAAAAAGCTGCAGAATACTATTTTGGAACAACTGCTAACGATTTAACATTAGCACAAGCAGCGACTTTAGCAGGACTCGTTCAATCACCTGCAACCTATCGCCCCGATCATTACGCAGATGCAACTGAAAAACGTCGTGATACTGTATTGAAACTTATGGTGAAGCATGGCTACATTACTCAAGACTTAGCAGACTTAGCAGCAGCTGAGCCTATTACAGATATGCTAGTCTACACTGAGTCTGAAACAACTGATAAAACAAAATATCAATCATTTATTGATGCTGTCTTAAATGAAGTTGAAAATAAATATGGTTTAAATCCATACTCAGGATTACAAATTTATACAACCATGGATCCTGAAGCTCAAGAACTCATCTACGATATCCAAAATACTAACAACTATGTTGACTGGTCTGCTACTGGGCTTGCGAATTCAAAAACAGATATTCAATCGGGTATTGTGTTTATGGATACACAAACCGGTCAAGTTCGTGCCATCGGTGGTGGGGTGAATGAAGAAGGTATCGAACGTGGGGTAAATTTCGCCACTCAACTTCAACGCCAACCTGGTTCAACAGCAAAACCAATCTTTGCCTATGGACCTGCCATTGAATACTTAAAATGGGGAACAGGTACAACTGTTGATGATGAGTTATATACTTACCAAGATGGAAGTGGACAAATTGTTCATAACTATAATCATATCTATCAAGGTCGCATGACTATTCGTTATGCATTAAATAAATCATTAAACGTACCAGCCGTAAAAGCATTTAATGCAGCAGGTGCTGATAATGTGAAAACATTTGCTGAAAACCTCGGATTTACTTTCTCACCAGAAGTACTAAGTGCAGACGGATCTTTATTTGAATCAACAGCAATTGGTGGTGTTTCAAGTGGATTCTCACCATTACAAATGGCAGCTGCTTATGCAACCTTTGGAAATGGTGGAATTTATAACGAACCCATTATGATTGAAAAGATTGTAACAAGCGATGGAACAGTGATTAAGGCTGATCAAGAATCACATCGTGCCATGAGTGAAGAAACAGCCTACTTATTAACAGATATGTTACATACCGTTATGACAGATGGAACAGGAACAACTGCCAATGTTGGTGGTATGTACTTATCAGGAAAAACAGGAACAACCAATCTAGATCCAAAAGATCGTGCCACTTATGGCTACCCTGATAATGCTATTCGTGATTCTTGGTTTGTCGGTTATTCAAACTACTATACGGCTGCTATTTGGACTGGATTTAATCATAATAAAGATGGTTATATTACTCAAACAACACAATCAAAACCTTGGTATGTATTTAATACTTTAATGAAGTATTTAAATCCAGCAGGTTATGTAGAGCCAACTCGTCCAAGTAGTATCCAATCGTACACCATTGAACAAGAAAGTGGAAATAAAGATGGCGAAGTGTTATCACCATCGAAATTCACACCAAGCCAATATGTATCCTCTGAATTATTTATTAAAGGATATGGACCAAGCGGAACATCTACTCGTTTCCAACAATTAGATACTCCACAGAACTTTACAGGATCTTACACTGGCTCAGCTCTTCAGTTCTCTTGGAATCATGTTAAAGGTTACACATTAACACTTGATGAGGCTCGATCAAAAGCTAGCTATGCAGCTGATCTAGCCACTAAAGCAACAAAGATTAGCCAAGTGCCAACATTAAATCCAACTGAGTCACAACTTCGTATGATGATTAAACAAATTCAAACGATTGGACAAACGATTTACGATGTTTATGCCACAAATCATTATGGAAATGAAATCCTACTCGGTTCAACAACAGGTAATACATTAACAGTCGATAATGTTTCAATTGGGGATATGTCTAAATATAAAGACTTCTATATTCGGGCACGTTATGAAAATTCAGGAGCATTAACAAGCGAAAACTCAAATGCGATTACGATCGATTGCGATAGTTGCTCAAAACCAGTTGATATTCCAAATATGCAAGGTTGGACAAAGCAACAAGTAGAAGATTGGGTAAAAGCAAATGGAATTACAGTATCCTATACTGAGACTCCGACAAATGAGATAGCAAATGGTCTTGTCTTATCAACATCACCAGCTAGTGGAACATTACTTCCTGGTGAAACATTAACAGTTACTATTGCATCTGCACAGTTAACTGTACCAAACTTCAAAAACGAACCTGATTTCATTAGTCAGTATCAAGCTTGGGCTGCCCTAAACTCAGTAACTGTCAAAGTTAAAGAAGAATTCCATGATAGTATCCCAAGTGGAGCATATATCGGTTCAAATCCAGGAATCGGATCTTCAATTACACCAGGATCAACATTAACGATTACGATTTCAAAAGGTCCTGCAGGCGGTTCGACAACTCCACCTGTCAATAATAATCCGACAACTCCACCTGTCAATAATAATCCGACAACTCCTGAAGATATGCCTGATAATGAAGGTTCAGAAGATTAATACCATCTAATCATTAAGCTCAATCGAGTAGGAGATAAT
>NZ_JAMQUU010000095.1:0-6301 GCF_025594975.1 Turicibacter sp. T129
AATGGGAAATACGATTCAATTTTCATAACATTCACAAGGAGTACTTCACTAAATGAGCACTCCTTTTTGTGATACTCTTTTCTACTAGGCTGAATAGTTACAAATAAAATTAGTAAAATTTTGTAACGAATGAATGGTTTGAAAGTCTTATAGATGGAAGCGAGGTGATGGGGTGACAGAGTTTGAGAAGATTTATGCGGAATATTTTCCAGATGTTTATAAGTATGTTTTATCATTATGTCATCACGAGGCAATGGCAGAAGATATTACGCAAGAGACTTTTTTAAAGGCCATTAAAAATATTCATCGATTTAAGGGGGATTGTAAATTAAGAGTTTGGCTTTGCCATATTGCAAAGAATACGTATTTCACAAGTTATAAGAAGAGTAAACGAACTGAGCAATTGCCAGAAGAAATTGCGATGGAGAGCTTTGAATCTAAGCTGATTCATAAAGAAAAAGCATTTGAAATTCATCGAGCTGTTCATCGATTAGAAGACCCCTATAAAGAAGTGTTTAATTTACGGTTATTTGGAGAGCTATCATTTGCTCAAATTGGGGAATTATTTGGAAAGTCAGAAAGTTGGGCACGAGTCACGTTTCATCGAGCTAAACTCAAAGTAAAGGAGGACTTAAAATGAGGATTAGTTGTCAAATCATTGAAGATTTATTACCTCTTTATGTCGATGGGGTCTGTCAGGAGGACACGAAAGCTTTTATGAAGGAGCATTTGCAAACATGTGTTAAGTGTTCAGTAGCTTTAGATCAAATGAAACAGGATGAGTTTAAAGTGATTAAATCAGTTAATATTGAAGAAGCACAAGTGCAGACATTACAATCATTACGACAAAAATTTATGAAAAATAAAATTACATTAATTTTGTTATCAGTCTTTAGCGCAATAGGAATTTGTATTGGAGGTTACTTTTTAATCTTCAGGTTAGAAGTTCCAATTCAGTATAATGAAAGGTTGATTGGAGTTCAAGCGATAGAAGATCGTATGATGGAGTTTAAATTTTTAGAAGATGACTTTTATAGATGCCATCATTTACAACGAACAGTAGAGATTGATGGACAGATGAAAAATATTCTTATGATTTACTACACGAATACAATTTGGACAAAGCTATCCCCTAAGCAACAATTCATTTCTGATAGTGAAAATCTATTTACTGTAGAAGAGCATCAAAATCTCAGTGGATGGACCGAAGCTAATTGGGAGAAAGTTTATATTAATGGTAAGATTGATGCGGTTTATTATATGGTAGCTAATTATAATCATTTATTTGATAAACCATTAGACTCTGTATTGGAAAAAGCAACATTAGTTTGGGAGAGAGAATAAAAAAAGGCGACTGAAGTTTTTCAGTCGCTTTTTGATTAGTCGAAGTATGGAATACCGTTAGCATCGAAGGTAAAACCTTCTCCTAGTGTTTCGTAAACGTGGCTGACACTTACGAAAGCTTGAGAATCAATTTGATAAATGATTTCTTTTAAGGAACTTAATTCACGTTTATTAATAATAGTTAGGATAATCATTTTATCGCTTTTGTTATATGAACCCATACCGTGAATATATGTCGCTCCACGATTCATTTTGTTATGAATAGCATCTGCAATCTCTTGATATTTATCAGAAATAATTAAGACTTTTTGTCCAGCACGGAATCCTTCTTGGAATTTGTCAATCAGTTGAGCTGCAATATATAATCCAGTGATCGTGTAAATGGCATTGGTAAATGATAAGAAGATGATCATTGAAATTCCAATAACGATGGCATCAAAAGCAAACATCGTACGTGCCATTGGAATACCGATTTTATCTTTGATAATTTTTGCGATGATATCAACACCACCTGTTGTTCCACCCGCATTGAAGATAATTCCCAATCCTGTTCCAACGCAAACTCCCATTCCGATAGCTGAAATCATCATATCATTTGGAAGTGGTGGAACAATATGTCCTAACGTTTCAAATAAACTTAAGAACACAGATAACATACATGTTCCAAAAATCGTTAACCAGAATCCTTTTTTACTGAATTGACGGTAACCGATGATTAACATCGGGATGTTTAATAATAAGTTACTAACTCCAGTACTTAGTCCGAACAGATGGAACAAAATAATTGTGATTCCTGTAAAACCACCTTCAGCCATCTGATTGGTAACTGCAAAGTTGATGATTCCAAAGGCCATAATAGCTGTTCCAAGTGTAATTAACAATAGTTGTTTTAATAATTTTGTTGACACGCTGAACCTCCTAGATTTTTTTTCCTTTTATATCTTATTATATCACGTTTAGTCGAAGTTAAAATAAAATAAACTATAAAGATAGGCAAATGGTGGAGGGATATAATGAAAAAAATCGTTGTCGGTGGATTAGAAGGCAAAATGGGGAGTTTTCTTGTTGAAGCGATCAAGGCTGAAGAAGATATAGAGTTAGTTGCAGGGGTAAGTGAAGTTGAACAGTTAGATGGAGAGATTCCCATTTATAATGATATTCAAAAAGTTCTTGATGAAGTTGAGTTTGATGTTTATGTAGATTTCACAGTTTATCAGTTTGCCAAAATGGCGTCTGAGGTCATGTTAAAAGCAGGAAAAGCTATTGTCATTGGAACGACAGGTTTTAATAAAGAGGATTTAGATTATTTAAAAACAATAGCTAAAGAAAATGGCGGGAAAGGCGTCATTGCTCCTAATTTTTCAATTGGTGCGATTTTGATTAATAAGTTTACTGAAATTTGTTCGCACTATTTTGATAACTTTGAAATTGTAGAATATCACCATGTGAATAAAAAAGATCAGCCATCTGGAACGGCTACTTATATTGCGAATACGCTAGATTGTGCGCTTAAACGTAAATTAACATCGACTCATGTTCATAGTGTTCGCATGCCAGGTGTTTTAGCGAAACATCAAGTCTTGGTGAGTGATGAATATCAGACGCTAGAACTTATTCATCAATCAAATAGCCGCCATTCCTTTGAAAAAGGAATTATTCTTGCCATTCGCAAGGTTAGTGAATTGGATGAACTAGTATATGGATTGCAACATTTACTTGATTAAAGCCTTCATATCGAAGGTTTTTTTATGATAAAAAAGTAGAGTATGAGTTGATTATCCACTTTAATGTTAAGTATAATAAGAAGAGTATAATTTTGAGATGGAGTGTTAATCATGGAGTTACTTGCAACTGGAAAAATGGTTTTACAAACATTGAATGAAGCGGGATATGAAGCTTATTTTGTTGGTGGCATGGTTCGTGATCAACTAATTAATCTTCCGCTTTATGACATTGATATTACAACATCAGCTAAACCAGAAGTCGTGATGTCGCTGTTTGAAAAAACAATTGCCACAGGATTAGCACACGGAACTGTAACGGTAATCATTAATAAAATTCCAATTGAAGTAACGACTTTTAGAGTAGAGACAGGCTATGCGGATTATCGCCATCCAAATGAAGTGATTTTTACAGCTTCTTTAGAAGATGATTTAAAACGTCGGGACTTTACGATTAATGCCATTGCAAGAGATATTAATGATTGTTTATATGATCCCATGCAAGGGCTAAATGACCTTAACAATCAGTTATTAAAATGTGTAGGTGTACCGACCGAACGTTTTACAGAGGATCCACTTAGAATGCTTCGAGGTATCCGATTTGTTTCCAAGCTTGGGTTTTCATTAGATCACGAAACGTTAGAGGGGATTAAGAAGGTTAGTCCCTTGATTGCACATATCTCAAAAGAGCGTATTAAAAAGGAATTAGAAGGATTGATTCAGGGGAGCTCAAGGCAAGAGGCAATGCATTATTTATATGATACGCAGTTGTTAGAGGCGTTACCTGATTTAGCACCACTTTGTGAGTATCGAAGCTATAATTTTGAATTGTTAACGCATCCGATTTTATTATTTGTACTTGCTAGTCTAAATTTAGAAGAGTTATCAAGGTATTTATCAGCTTGGCCTTTTTCTAAAGAAGAGAAAAAATGTATTCAAGTGCTACGTTCATGTGTTCATTCACCAGTTCCGATGCCTTACTTTACTTATCGTTATGGTGAAACTTGGGCACAACTGTATCATCAACTGATTTGCTTTTTAAATCAGGAGATGAGACCATACGAAGTGATTGAATTACCTCTTCAAACGCGTAAACAATTAGCAATTGATGTAGCAACAATTACAAAAATAATTAATCGCCCAAAAGGGCCGTGGATTCAACAGTTACTAGAGGAGATTGAGTATCAAATTGTAATGAAGCAATTAGTCAATAATCGAGCGGTGCTTATTGAATTTATAAAACAGTACCGATAAGGAGTCAAATATGAATAAAAAAAATAAATGGTTAAAGCGTAGTGTCTTATTAATCATCGTTATTCTTTGTTCAGGTTTAATTTTATTAGCCTCGTATGTTTTACAATATAATAAGACCTTGATGACGTATCAAAAATCGTTAGCTAATTTGCCAGAAGTTTCTGAAGTTTTAGAAATAGCGGAGTATAGTGGTCAAGAGCAGTATTATGTGGCAAAAGTCTTGTTAACATCAAATAAAGAGTATTACTATTTTATTAAAGATAATACCGTTGATTTTAGCTATCCTGTTGAAGAATTGATGACACCTGAGCAAGCCGCACAAAAAGCCCTGTCGCTGATAGCGCAAGGCATAGTAAAACACTATTACTTAGGAATCTACGATGAAAAACCAGTCTATGAAGTATTAGTTTCTTTAGGAGATGAAGAGCATTATATCATTATTGATGCTAAAACTGGTGATGTATTATTACAATTCGATATAAAGTAGGAGAGATTGTGATGTACGAATTATGGAAAGAAAATTTATTAGACTTTAATACGTTATTATTAACAACTTATGGTGAGCTAGGTCTAAATGAACAAGAGTATGTCTTTTTAGTATTATTAGCTCGTTTACTTCAAACAAAGCCAGGAGGATGGACTTTTGCAGAGATTTCAACACATATGACCATTGATGATGCAAATTGTTCATTATTATTTATTAGTCTTGTCGAACGCCAATACATTTCAGTAAGCAGTAAAACAGATTCATTTGGAAAACGATTTGAAGAATATTCAATCTCACCATTATTTGAAAAATTAGAGCGACACTTAAAGCAGAAAAAAACACAGTCTCAATCCTCTCAACGTGAAGAAATTTTTAAAATGATTGAGCAAGAGTTCGGGATTTTAAGTCCACTTGATATTGAGACGATTCATTTATGGATGACAGAGGATAACTTTGATGCGGATTTAATTAAATTGGCTATTCAAGAAATGAACTCGTATCAAATTAAATCGATTCGCTATATTGATAAAATTTTATTAGATTGGAAAAAGAAAAATATTAAGACAGTCGAGGAAGCTAAACGTCAATTAATTGCTTTCCGTCAACGAAAACAAACAGCAGCGACAACATCAACACAAGCCCCTGCTGTCGATCCAAACTTCTATTATGATTGGATGAATGAATAGATAGAGGAGAACATCATGGTATCAAAGAAAAAAGCTGCAGAAATGATCGATGTAATGGAAGAATTATTTCCAGATGCACATTGTGAGTTAAATTTTAAAAATGAATTTGAATTAGTATTAGCCGTTTTATTATCGGCACAAACAACAGATAAAAGTGTGAATAAATTAACAGCTACATTATTTGAGAAATATAAGACACCACAAGATTATCTGAATGTAACATTAGAAGAATTAGAACAAGATATTAAAACCATTGGTTTATATCGAAGTAAAGCAAAAAATATTCAGGCATTATGCCGTTTATTACTTGAAGAATATAATGGTGTTGTACCAAATACATTTGAAGAGTTAGTTAAGTTACCAGGAGTCGGCCGTAAGACGGCAAATGTTGTTTTATCAGTAGGCTTTGATGTCCCACGTATCGCTGTTGATACACATGTCGATCGTATTTCTAAACGCCTTGGATTGGCAAAGGCTGATGATACAGTGTTAGATGTTGAACATAAATTAATGCGACTTATTAAAGAAGAACGTTGGTCTAAATCACATCATTTAATGATTTTCTTTGGCCGTTATCACTGCACAGCTAAAAATCCAAAATGTGAGACATGCCCATTATTTACTTCATGCAAAGAAGGGAAACGTTTAATTAAAAAAGTAAAATAAAAGGATTCCTCATTTGAGGAATCCTTTTTTTATGTGCGCCCGGCATGGGTATTATCTAACGGGTTAAAGTCCCGAGTACGTCCAAGTAGCGGAAAGTACATAGCCTAAGACAAGGGTGTCCTCTGAGAGGAGGAATCTGAAGG
>NZ_JAMQUU010000096.1:0-8451 GCF_025594975.1 Turicibacter sp. T129
CACTTAATATTACAATCTATCATATCAAAAAATTTTATAAAAATTGTATGATATTGAAAAAAAGAAACAGAAAACTTTAAAAAGATAATAATAATGGTAAAATGATGTCATAGCTATTTATTGAAATGAGGTGTTAGTCATGCTAGAACAACTGAAAAAGAATAAGCAATTATGGTTAAATTGTTTAAGTATATTCATTGTCGGAGTTGGATTAATCTTTATCTATTATATTTTAAAGAATTTAGGCCTGATTACTAATCAGATTCATACATTCATCTTATTAATTCGTCCGGTTATTATTGCTTTTGGAATTGCTTATGTTTTAAATCGACCAATGATATATATTGAAAAAAAGCTAAAAGACTTAAGTCGCAAAATATTTAAAAAGGAGCTAGCATCAGGTGCTAGTCGAGGATTCACCATTTTACTTTTATTCATCCTTGTAGTCGGGTCTATTTACGTTTTATTTAATAGCATTATTCCACCAATTATGAAAAATTTACGATTATTATTAGAATCATTACCAATGTTTCAAGAAAGTATGAATTATTACATTAAAGAGTTAGGTCCGTATGTGGAATCCTTTATTAATCAACAACAAATTGATCAAATATCGAACTTTATTACTAATTTACTAAGTGCGATAGGGACCCAAATCTTACAGTTAGGAACTGGAGTCATTACGAATGTAACTGGATTTGCCATTAGTACGTTAACAACGATTATTTTGTCGATCTATTTCTTAAAAGATAAAGAAATCTTAATTAATTCGGTGGATAAAGGTGCTCAAGCATTATTATCACCAAGACTTTTAAAACGTATGAAACAACTGCTTCATGATTTAGATGTAGTGTTTGGTGGTTTTTTAATTGCTCAATTAATTGCAGCAATCCTAGCTGGAGTATTCTCAACATTAATTTTATTAGTCATTCGTCATCCATTTGCCATCTTAGTTGGACTTGTAACAGGAGTCACAAATGTTATTCCATACATCGGGCCAATTTTAGGAGCTTTGTTAGGTTGTGTCCTGGGGTTATTCTCAAGCTTAAATTTAGCCATCTTATCATTAATTTTATTAACCATTTATCAACAATTAGATGCAAATGTTATTCAACCAAAGTTATTAAGTAATAGTGTTGGATTAAATCCAGTTTGGGTCTTAATTGCTATCTTAATTGGTGGACACTATTTAGGAATGGTTGGAATGATTGTTTCTATTCCATCAGCGGCTTTAGCACAAATTTATTTAACACGCCGCTATCATCGACTTAAAAATCAACAAAAAATATAACAGCTATTTCTAATAGATGTTTTTAACTTAAAGAAATTTATTAAAATTTAATATATATAAGTCCAGATAAGTTTTTCATATCGGAAAACTTTTAGCTGGACTATAGTCTGTCTTAGTATTAAAGCAATCGATTAACTAAGACTGATATAGAATGATGAAATACATTTCTGTTTCTATATAGCTACCATGTTAACTTTCATCCTTAGTTTAGAGGAAATAATATAATTATTAGAATGAGAGGCGTCCTAGCCTATAAAATTAAAAAAGCTCATCAACTGCTATTTGTTGATGAGCTTTCTTTTTATATATTTTCTTGTTTCAAAGCGTCGATAATGTTTAGTTTTCTTATTTGAATGAGTGAGTACCACATCGATAATCCAACAAAAATAAAGATTCCAAAGATAGCAATGATAAATGAAGACCAGGGTAGAGTAAATGGTATTTCAAAATTTGATTTTAAAATTTGATAAACGATGTACATTAACCCGATACTGAGTGGGATTCCATATAATAATGCTTTTAATCCATAAAATAGACTTTCAAATCGAATCATTTTATTAAATGATTTTGAATCCATTCCAACCGAGCGAATCATAGCAAATTCACGCGTACGAAGAAGCATACTAGTTGTAATTGTGTTAAACACGTTCACGAGACAGATAAGCGTAATTAAACAAATGAATCCATAGGCAAAAATTGAAATTAATAGTTCTAGCTGTTTCTGTGACTCATGCGACTTTTGAAGACTAAAAATACTAGGCATTGTTAATGAATTAGCTTCCTGATATAAATTGACGATTTCATTCTCTAATGTAGAAGTATCATCACTTGTTAAATAGAGAGATAAATTGCTATAACCTCCGTCAAATACACCTTGCTCAAACATCCCTTCAATAGCTGATAGAGGAGTAATTACAGGGATGTTATTTGAAAGGAAATCGTAAGTTATTCCCATAGGTAGCTCACTTGTATAACCAAGTACGTTAAATTGATATTCGTTTGAGTGAAAGGTTAAATGATCGATTTCTTTTAATAGATTAACCTGCATATATTTATTATCTTTTAAGAATTGGTTTGTATTAATGACAACGATTGGAATTGTTGACGAATTACTTATTTCATTATTTTGATCAATATAACGATTGAAGACATCATCTCGTATTCCATAAATTTTTAATTCAAACTGATTGAGTAAAGCTGAAAAGTCTGTATCTGATTGTTCGCCTTTTAAAAGTTCAATTGCTTGTTCAGTTAAAAGATCTTCTGTAATTGAAGTGTAAGTGTAAGCTTTTTGAATATAGTTATAGTCTTTGACACTTGGTAAGCTAACAATTTCATCGATTAAAAGACTTTCTGAAGAATGACTTAGAGCGTATCCATAATCATTACTATCTCCACTCATGTATAAATCATAATTAATTGTTTCCAACGTTAAATTATAAGCAGACTGTAAAGTATTTAAAAAATAAGTGGTTATTAAAAATAAAGAAAAACTTAAAATAAGGGAAAAGACAGTTGCACGATAGCGGCGTTTTTGGCGCTTAATATTTTTAAGAGCTAAATCACCTTCAATTCCAAAGATCTTTGAGACTACTTTTGATGTTTTGACTGCTCGACGTGGAATTTTCACTTCAGTATTTTGACGAATTGCAATCATCGGTGAGACCTTTGCTGCACGACGAGCAGGAATCCATGCTGAAATAAAAATAGTTAAGATAGAAAATAAAATCGCAATAATAATGGAAGGAGCAGAAATGACGAGTCGAAGCGCGATCGTCATATTAGCGGCTGATTGAAAAATAGGATTAACAAGATTGAAAGTGACTCCCATTCCAATTGTTCCAAATAAAAGTCCTAGTGGAATGGCAATTGTTCCAATCACAACACCTTCAAACAAAATCGCGCTACATTTTTGAGCTTTTGTTGCCCCAACACTTGCAAGCATCCCTAAATGCTTCATTCGCTTACTCGCTGAAATAGAGAAGGCATTATAAATGACACTCACAGATCCTATCATAATCACACACATAAAGAAGAAAGCAAGGGAATAAATCATCAGATTCATTGAATCATTTCCTGTCACACCGTAAAATCGTAATAACTCTTTATTAAAGGCAATCATTGGACTCTCAGTTGCGTCTTTAGGAACATTTGCTTCACTTGCTACTTGCATCGCATGGTTATAAAGCTTTGGTGTAATATGACTTAGTTGCACGGAAACATCTACACTTGAAAGAGTAGCATCTAATTCAGAATCTAAAGCAGTAATCACCGTAAAAGCAGGGCCCCATGACGAAATGTAGCGTGGTTCAGAAGTAATTCCAACAATAGTGAATGTATATTCTTTTGTATCAACTAATGTTTCTATGTTACAGTCACCTCCCCAATCACTTGGAGATAAATACTCTCCAAACTCATTCACACGTTGACCAATCGTCAAAGTAATCGTATCCCCAATTTGATAATTAACACCGCTATTATAAATTGCATCTTTTGATAAGAGAATCTCATGTGAATTAGCAGGGAAACGTCCTTGAATTAAATTAACAGGAAAAGCTTCTTGTGCAGATTCATTAAAAGCAAGAAGATGAAAATAAGGTTTACTAGAATACTTATTCTCATCTAAGCGAGCATGCCCAAGTGATTGAGAATAGAAAGTAGCTTTTGTATCTGAGTCATTTTCAATCACAGATAAAGATTCTTTCGGAACATCTTCATATAAAACATGCCAGTTTCCATCGATTTGAATCGTGCGTCGTTGAAGTAAATCCATAAATGATGCTGCTGAAGTGGCAACGGCTGTGATCATCGTCACCGATAAAATAACTCCAATTAATGTCACTAATGTTTGTCTTTTATTTTCTTTTAAATAACTAATCGTTAACTTTTGAATAATGTTCATCGACGAATCACCTCATCTTTCATGATGCGACCATCTTCAATTGAAATGATACGATCAGCTTGTAAAGCAATTTTCTCATCATGTGTAATAACAATTAATGTTTGATTATATTTTTTATTCGATAACTTTAATAATTCTAAGATCTCCTGGCTGTTCTTCCCATCTAAATTTCCAGTAGGTTCATCGGCTAACACAAGTGCAGGGTAGTTAATCAGTGCACGTCCAATTGAAACACGTTGTTGTTGACCACCTGATAATTCATTAGGAAGGTGATTGACACGTTCACTTAGGCCGAGTGTTTTTAATAATTCATCTAATTGAGCTTCATCAACCTTACGGTGATCAAGAAGTAGAGGAAGTGCAACATTTTCACGTACATTTAATACAGGCATTAAGTTATAAAATTGATAAATTAATCCGATTTGTCGGCGACGAAATACAGCTAACTGTGTCTCATTTAAGTCATAAATATTTGTTTGATCAATATAAACATTCCCACTACTTGGATAATCGACTCCCCCTAAAATATGAAGTAATGTTGATTTTCCAGAACCTGAAGGTCCAATAATCGCAACGAACTCTCCTTTATTAACGGAAAAACTAATATCATCTAAAGCTTTAACGGCTGTTGGTCCTTCGCCATATACTTTACTAACATGTTCAACTTTTAAAATTTCCATTTCTAATCCTCCTTGTTTGATTTGATAACTTAAGTATACCGTTCGAAGGTGACAGCTTAGTGACTAAAAAAGTGACAGAATAGTCACTTAAACAATGAGTTTATAAAATTTTAATTTAAAGGTTGTTCCAACACCTAGTATACTTTCGACTAATATATCACCATTTTGTTCATTAATAATACTTTTGGCCATGGCAAGTCCAATCCCGACGCTATCACGATTTGCATTTTTCCCACGATAAAATCGTTTAAATAAGTACGGAAGATCCTCTTTATCAATTCCTTCCCCATTATCTTTAATTGTAATCTCTGTATAAATCGGATTTTTTTGTATATTTACTTGAATCGTTCCACAAACGGGCGTATGTTCAATCGCATTTTTAAAAATATTAGTTAATGCCTCAACAGTCCAGTGAAAATCACCGACAATTTTGCACTCGTCTCCTTGAACGATAAACTGTTGCTCTTTAATTTCTAGTGGAATCATTAAAGGTTCAATCGCATGTTGAATTAAAGTTTTAACTGAGAGTATCTCTTGTTTAAAATCAGCAGTTTTTGTATCGAGCTTCGCAAATTTTAATAATGAACTGACTAACCACTGTAAACGATCGAGTTGAGTTTTATTTTGACTTATAAACATCAGTCGTGTTTGTTCATCTAAATTGGGATCAGCTAATAATTCATTCATCATACGCATCGAGGTTAATGGTGTTTTTAATTGATGAGAAATATCAGACATGGCATCTGCTAAATACTGTGTTTCTTGTTCAAGTAACTCATTTGCTTCTTTGAGCCGTAACGTCACTTTATACAGTTCACTTTTTAAAATACTAAGTTCACCTTCTTGATTATCTCGAATTTCTAATTCATAATGTCCAAGACTGACGCGCCGTAATGTTTCAGAAAGCTTCGCTATTTGAATGTATCGCCAGCGATGATACATAAAAAAAGCAATCCACATTAACACCTGCATCCCTAATACAAAAAGCCCTAAGCGTACATTCACGATCAGACAAACGATAGTTACTAAACACATTAAAATAAATTGGATACTCATGAAGATGAAAAATTCTTTATTTCGGCTCATTCCTTCACCTCTAACTTATAGCCAAGTCCTCGGACGGTTTGAATTAAAGTTGGTTTTTGTGGATTGTCTTCAAGTTTTTCACGAAGACGCTTAATATAAACTGTTAGAGTATTATCGTTCACAAAATCACCAGCCACATCCCAAATGCTATCAAGTAGCTGAACGCGACTTAACACTTGATTTTTATGATGAACAAGTATCAAGAATAAACGATACTCAAGTGCGGTTAACAAAACTTCTTTGGAATGTTTATATACTTTAGCTTTAGCCAGATCTAAACTGACATTGCCAAATGTTAACGAACTTGGTTGTGCTTGTGTCTTGCCGCTACGGCGAAGCACAGATTTGATACGTGCAATTAACTCCCGAATACCAAAAGGTTTTGTAATATAATCATCAGCTCCTAGTTCTAATCCCATCACAATATTAACTTCAGCGTCACAAGCAGTTAGGAAAATAACAGGTGTTTGAGTGGCATTTGAACTTTTTAAAAACTGACACACTTCATAGCCATCACCGTCAGGTAATCCAACATCTAAAAGCAACAAATCGAACGTCTTTTGGTTTAATAATGCTTTAGCCTCTTTAACCGTACCAACTGATTGAACCTGAAATCCTTCTTGTTTCAAGGCAAAACTTAATCCCATAATAATTGATGAGTCATCCTCAATTAATAAAATTTCCATCAAAATCCATCCTTTCGCATTAGTTTTACTATACCCATAAATAACTGTTCTTGAAGTGACGATTTCGTCATCTTTATTAAAAATGATGCGATATTTTGTCGAATTTGAAAAATAATATTATAAGAAAGGAGGATATGTATGTTTAAACCGAAACACGTTTATATTGAAAAAGAAGCACTTGATTATCCACTCGGGAATGAATTAAAAGAGAAGTTTGAAAAGATGGACATTCCAGTTAATATTTTAGAAAGTAATCGCGTCAATTTTTTAAGAGGAAAAAATGTTCAAGAAAAATATGAAATTGGAAAACGTGTACTTGTCATTGGAGTTCGTCGAACACTTGAATTTCAATCATGTAAGCCATCTGCACATTATCAACTGCCACTCGTGACAGGTTGCATTGGAAAATGTGAGTACTGTTATTTGAATACGAATTTAAAAGATAAGCCATTCACACGTATCTATGTGAATATTGATGATATTTTAAAAAAAGCAAAACGATATATTCAAACTGGAAAGTTTAGACCAACTATCTTTGAAGGATCCGCAACCTCAGATCCTGTCCCTGTTGAACCCTATACGCATGCCTTAGCTAAATCCATTGAATTTTTTGCTAAAGATCCTAATACAAGATTTCGCTTTGTCACAAAATTCACCGATATAGATGACTTACTTCATCTCAAACATAATGGGCATACTGAAATGCGCTTTTCTATTAATACAGATACCGTCATTGAAAGTTTCGAACATGGGACCCCAAGAGCAAAACAACGAATTGAAGCAGCCCGCAAAGCAATAAAAGCAGGATACCCCGTTGGATTTTTAATTGCGCCGGTTTTCATCTATCCCAACTGGAAAGAGGATTACCTCATGCTTATTAAAATGTTAAAAGACTTTCTTCCAAATGAAGAGTCACAACATCCCATCACTTTTGAAATCATCTCCCATCGATTTACACCAACCGCTAAAAACCATATCCTTCAAGTCTTTGAAGAAAGCCAACTTCCCATGAATGAAGCTGAACGGACTTATAAATATGGTCAATTTGGTTATGGAAAATATGTCTATCCAAAAGAAGTTATCGCTGAAATCAAAGAACTCTTTGAATTCGGATTAAAACATCTTCCATTTCCTTATGAAATTAAGTATATTATCTAGTTGTAGAAGGGAAAATTTTATTTATATTCTGAGTCTTTACCAGAAATAGCCCTTGATGATTTTTTCTATTAAAACGATGAATTTAAGTGTTAAAATGAGTTGTTTTCCATATAATTTAAACGTCATTTTAAATAAGAAAATATTTTTTTAAAATCAACAATGCGTTTGGGTGATGAGCTTATAGTCTTTAAATATTTTCAAATTAATTATTTTTGTAAAACGCTATCCCAAATCTTTACAAATAGATATTCGCATGATATGATGATGGTAAGGATTGTAACTGGTTAGGCAGGCAAAACCCACTTCTATAGGGAGGGTTTTGCCTTTTTTTATATTCATTTCGAGGTCAGATTGATGATGGGAGAGGAAGATAGATGTATATTGAAAAAGTATTAAATAATAATGCATTTATATCTTTAGATGAAAATGGCGATGAAATAATTGTAATGGGAAAAGGAATTGCTTTTGGAAAGAAAGGAAATCAAAAAGTTGATTTAACCAACTTAAATTACAAAATATTTTCGTGTAAAAATAAGAATATTAATAATAAATTAATTAGTATTGTCTCTGACTTATCACAGGAATATATTTTGTTAACTCGGAAAATTATTTCAACATTTGAAAAAGGAGTCTTCACCAGAAATGGTG
>NZ_JAMQUU010000097.1:0-2771 GCF_025594975.1 Turicibacter sp. T129
AGATAAAATAGAACCGCCGTATACGGAACCGTACGTACGGTGGTGTGAGAGGACGATGATTAAATTAATTAATTATCTCCTACTCGATTTGAAATGAAAGTGGATTAATCACTTGTTAGGGTTTCGGTAGTTTATCATTTTTTTATTCCGACAAATGATATCAAAAATTTAAAAGAAAGATTTGTTAGAATGGGCAAATTAAGTTAAAATAAATAGGTAAAGTAAAATAGGATAAGGTGGGAAAGTAGACATGATTGAGCGTTATTCGCGCCCTGAGATGGCAGCTATTTGGACAGAACAAAATAAGTTTGAAGCATACTTAAAGGTTGAGATTTTAGCTTGTGAAGCTTGGGCTCATTTAGGACATATTCCAATGGAAGATGTTGAAAAGTTATGGAAAAATGCTTCGTTTGATCTGAATCGTATTTATGAAATTGAGCGAGAAACTCGCCATGATGTTGTAGCTTTTACACGTGCGGTAAGTGAAACTTGCGGCGATGAGAAGAAGTGGGTACATTATGGATTAACGTCAACGGATGTTGTAGATACAGCGAATGGATATTTATTAAAACAAGCGAATGATATTTTACGTGCTGATATTCAACGTTTTATTGATGTTTTAGGTGAGAAAGCTAAAAAATATAAACATACAGTGCAAATGGGTCGTACACACGGGGTTCATGCTGAAATCACGACGTTTGGATTAAAGTTAGCGTTATGGTATGAAGAGATGAAACGTAATCAAGCTCGTTTCGAGGAAGCTGCTCGTGCGGTTGAGTGTGGAAAAATTTCTGGTGCCGTTGGAACGCACGCGAATATTCCATTCTTCGTTCAAGATTACACTTGTGAGAAGTTAGGAATTGAATCTGCTAAGATTTCAACTCAAACGTTACAACGTGACCGTCATGCCGCTTATATGGCAGCTATCGCGTTAGTTGGAGCATCTATTGAGAAAATGGGTGTTGAAGTTCGTCACTTACAACGTACTGAGGTTCGTGAGGCAGAGGAGTTCTTCCGTAAAGGACAAAAAGGTTCTTCAGCTATGCCACATAAACGTAACCCAATCGGTTCTGAGAACATGGCAGGGTGCGCACGTGTGTTACGTGGATATATGGTGACGGCATATGACAATATTGCTTTATGGCATGAACGTGATATTTCACATTCATCTGCAGAGCGTATTATTATGCCAGATGCAACAATTTTATTAGATTATATGTTAAATCGTTTCACTAACCTTATCGATAATTTAACGGTTTATGAAGAAAACATGTTAGAAAATATCAACAAAACTCATGGTGTTATTTTCTCTCAACGTGTGATGTTAAAATTAATCGAAAAAGGATTTGTTCGTGAGCAAGCTTATGATTTAGTTCAACCTAAAGCAATGCAAGCTTGGGAAAACCGTCAATCATTCCGTCAATTATTAGAAGCAGATGAAACAGTCATGAGCCATTTAACAATGGAAGATTTAGATGATTGCTTCGATCATACATATCACTTAAAAGCAGTAGACGGAATCTTCGAGCGTCTGGGATTAAACTAAAAGGTTGAAAATGACGTTTAGCTTTCCGTACAGATCGAATTTCGGGGGTCTAAACTTGAAGTTTGAGTTTAGTGATCGGAGGAGACTTGATAGGAAGGTTGTCATTTGAAACTGGATTGAATAAAAGTTGCCCTAAAAGATAAGAACATTTAAATTCAAATGAATTAGATGGGCTAAAAAGTAGCGAGAATTTTGCGTTCTCTGAGTTAAGTAGGGAAATAAATTTTAGTTAAATGTACTACCTTATATGAGGGAAGGTAGTTAAATATTTTAGATTAATTTGATTGGCCATATTCAATTTAATCGTGTTGTGGATAACTTCATTTGAAGTTATCCACATTTTTATTTTTGAGCAAAAAAAGAGCCATTCGGCTCTTTAAGATATTAGTAGTTTTCTGAACGGATTTCGAAGTGTGCTTGATCGTATGAGCAAACTGGACATACTTTCGGCGCTTTTTTCCCGAAATGAATGTGTCCGCATTCTTGGCATACCCAAGCAACTTCTTCTTCACGTTCAAATACTTGACCTTCTTCAATATTTTTTAATAATTTTAAGTAACGTGCTTCGTGTTCTTTTTCGATTTTTCCAACCATTTCGAATAAGGCTGCAATACGATTGAACCCTTCTTCGCGAGCTTGTTGTGCGAATGTTGCATACATATCAGTCCACTCATCGTTCTCTCCAGCTGCAGCATCTTTTAAATTTGTCATTGTATCTGCGATTTCACCTTCATGTAAGAATTTGAACCATAATTTTGCGTGTTCCATTTCGTTACGAGCTGTCTCTAAGAAGATGTTTGCGATTTGTTCGTATCCTTCTTCTTGAGCTTTTGCAGCATAATAAGTATATTTGTTACGTGCCATTGATTCACCAGCGAATGCATGCATTAAATTTGCTTCAGTTTTAGAGCCTTTTAAGTTATTCATAATTCAATTCTCCTTTATTCTCGTTATCTCTAATTAGACTTTTTAATATAAGTAGTAACTATTACTAGTTTATATTAGCTTTAGATTAAAATCAATAATAATTCTTAAATTTATTTAAAATAATTGATATTATCATATTTTTGATATTAATTATTATTTGAGGTAATAAAAAATTGCTTATAAGATAAATTTTAGATATAATAATAGTGAGATCAGTATAAAGTAAGTAGTTTATCTACTTCCAATTAAAAAAGATGCGCTAAGCGCATCTTTTTTGTATATGTGCGCCCGGCATGGG
>NZ_JAMQUU010000098.1:0-12382 GCF_025594975.1 Turicibacter sp. T129
TATAAAATTTCTTCACCCACACCAGTTGACAAAGAGCCTATTTATTGAGAACCTTCATCTTTGGATTCAGTTGTTAAATCTTCAGGTTGTATCTGAACTTCTTGCAAGTTAAGTTTTTCATTAATTTGAGTTAAATCTTTCGTTAACGTCAGCGTTATTCCAATTGGATTTGTCAACAACTGTCCTTGTTGAATAGATTGTTCCAACACATATCCTTCTCCCATGTACTCGACCTGTAATCCTGTTAACATCGCAAACTGAACCACTTCATCTTTCGTCCACCCAGTAAAATTAGGTAAGGCATATGTTTTTGAGGTTTGAATAAACACCTTGCTTCCAACACTAACAGAAGACATTGCTTTTGGAGATTGAGCAAATATTTGCGTTCCATCCCCAATAATAATTGGTGTTAATCCTGCCTCTTCAATTTTTAGAACGGCTTCCTCGATTGATTCATTAATAATCTGTGGAACTTCTGTATTTTGATAAACATCAGCAATATCCACGACTGGTGTTTTTTCAGCTCCTAAATAGACTAACGAATTTTGCATAACAAAGCGATAAATTTGTCCTAATTGATCATGTCCACCTGTTTCAGGTCGTTTCATTGCAACATACATCACCAATTCCGGATCTTCAGCCGGAGCAAATCCGATATAACTATACAGATACTCATTGGCTAGGTAACCATTGGCTCCATCTGCAATCTGGGCTGTTCCAGTCTTCCCACCACTTGTAAAACCATTTAAACTATACGCAAGTCGCCCAGAACCGGTTTTATTTGAAGTAACACCAACCATTAACTGCTTTACCTGTTCAGCCGTTTGAGCGGTAATTGGTGTTTCTCCCAGTTCTGCTTTAAATTCATAAATTATTTCCTCAGTATTTGAATCATAGACTTGTGAAATCAATTGAGGTTTAATAATTTGCCCACCATTTAAAATAGCTGAAATAGCTTGAATATGCTGAATGGGAGTCGTTAAAATCCCTTGTCCAAATCCAGCCGTCATTTTTTGTGTTAAATCCCAATCTGTTGGCAATGTTCCAGCACTTTCTGATGGAAGTGGTAATCCTACCTGACTTCCAAATCCAAACGCTTCTAAATATTCAATATATTTATCCGGACTAATCCAATTCGTTAACATATCAATAATCGCAGTATTTGAGGAACGATAAAATCCTTCATCATACGTGATTGTCCCCCAAGTTGTATTATAGTCTCGAATCGTTGATCCATTAACTAAGCGAGATCCTGACTCATAAAACTGACTCCCTGAATACTTTCCTTCATTAATCGCTGCTGCGTAAGTATAAATTTTCATCGTCGATCCCGGTTCAAATGGTTCAGAGACAACTGGATTATTATAATTCTCAATATCTCGAATATTAGGATCAAAACTCGAACGGCTTCCCATCGCCACAATTTCACCCGTTTTAGGATTAGCCACAACAGCTACTAAACTTTCAGGGTTAGCTTGTTCCCAAACTTTATTCATCGCTTCCTCTAAAAAAGTCTGAATCGTTGAATCAAGTGTCAAATAAAAATCATAACCATGTTTTACTGGTTGAATCACATATTCTTTTTTATTGGGCTGTAAATAACCTTTTTTATCTTTAATATATTGGATAACTCCATCTTTTCCAGCTAAATATTCATCTAAATAAAGTTCTAATCCCATTTCACCCTTTAAGACATTTGTTTCTTCATTTAGCTTCGTATAACCTAGCGTATGCGAAGCGAAAATACCATTTGGATAAAATCGCTTAGTATTTTGTCGGAATCCAATTCCACTTAATCCTAATTGATCAATTTTTTCTTTTTCTAAATAGGTTAACTGTCGCCCTGCTGTCCCAAACTCTACTTGATAAGCATCTTTCGATAAAATTTCAACAATTTCTTCTTTTGACAAATCAATAACTGTACTTAATTTCTCTGCTGTCTCATCAATATCCTCAACCACGTCACCATACTCTTCGTATAAATTGGCGTATAAGGTATATGAAGTTAATTGTTCTGCTAAAGCATTTCCATCACGATCATATAAAGTGCCACGTCTTCCTGTTACAACTTCCTCGACTAAATATTTTTCAAGAGCAAATTCATATAAATCCGTCCCTCTTGTTTGTCCCGTTACCGCAATTTTAACAAAACAACCAGCTACATATAAAAATAGCACTCCAAAAAAAGCTGTCGTTATGAACAGTGTCCATCTCCCCAAGTTATTTAATTGTTGTTTCTTTCGTTTCACCTACATCAACCTCACAACTCATTCTCTTTCTTGATGTTAAAAATACGGAGAGTAACCGAAGTTACTCTCCAATCGTAATCGTATTCTCATAAGTTGAAAGACCATTTTCTTTCGCAATTTCCATCGCACGTGAATAGGTCGATAATTCTGAAATTTTTGAATATAACTCTTCATTTACGACCACTTGTTGGTCAATTTCAAGTTTCTTTCTCTCTACCTGATAATGAAGCTCATTAATTTGAGCATCTAAATACAGTTGTCCAATTAAAAGAAGAAATACTCCTACGACTGTCATCCCTACTAATCCTTGTAGTGAGTATAATCCTTTTTTCTTCGCTTTTCGTTTTTGAGTTGGTTTAACCGTTCTTCTTTGAAGCGGCTGTTGCTGTTCAACCTGTCTTTTTAATGGACTCATCTATTTTCCCCCTTATCCTATTTTAACTTCATTGCTACCCTTAATTTAGCAGAATGCGAGCGATTATTCTCTGCTAATTCCCCTTCGTCAGCAACGATCGGCTTACGTGTAATGACCTTAAATTCTGGCTGGAATTCCTCAGGAATAATTGGTAATCCACGTGGAATATCTTTCGCTTCACTTCTCTTTTTGAACATATGTTTACAAATTCGATCTTCTAATGAATGGAAAGTGATAACCGCAACACGCCCATTAATCGCAAGCATATCCATGGCATCCTTTAGAGCATATTCGAATACTTTTAGTTCATCATTGACTGCAATACGTAATGCTTGGAAGGTACGTTTAGCAGGATGTCCACCTTTTCGACGCGCAGGTGCAGGAATCGCAGATTTAATGATTTCAACCAATTCAAATGTCGTTTCAATTGGCTGCTTTTCACGATAGCGCTCAATAGCACGTGCAATCTGTTTTGAAAACTTCTCATCACTATAAACACGGAAAATAAATTCTAAATCTTTATATTCCCACTCATTTACAATTTCATAAGCTGATAATTCGGCTTCTTGATCCATACGCATATCTAATTTTGCATCATGGTTATAACTAAATCCACGCTCTGGTGTATCAAATTGTGGAGATGAAACACCTAAATCAAAAATAATTCCATCAATTTTTTCAACTCCTCGTGCATTTAACTCGTCCTTCAAATGAACAAAATTACTTTTAATAATCGTGAAATTATTTCCAATCGCTTGTAGACGTTTCGTTGCATTTTCAATAGCAAATGTATCTTGATCAAATGAATACAAATGCCCAGTCGTTAGTCGTTTTAAAATCTCGCTACTGTGGCCTCCTCCACCTAATGTGCAATCAACGTAAATTCCATCTTCTTTGATGTCTAAATTTTCAATTGATTCATGAAGTAATACTGAGTAGTGATTAAACATGGTTGAAACCTCCTATAAATCAACTCTTATATCAGTGATATATCAAGTTCTGTTTCTTTAATTTATCGATTATAACTAAATGACCTATCTACGATGAATAGGTAACATTCTTTCGTATCATCAGCAAAAAGTGTGTTTATCATGCATCCTCAACAAATATCTATTAATCTAATAATAAAACTATAAATGATGGCTTATATATCCACTTTTCACCACTAATTATACATTATCTCCATTGCATTTGAAATAAATTTGAAATGATTTATACAAAAAAATTCTAATGTTCCATCTTCTTTCATATAATGATCATTTAACTTTAAAAAAAGCTCCCCAAAAATTGGGAAGCTTTTTTCTATTCCTCTTCAAGCGCCATTTCAGCTAGTACTTCATGATATTGTTGGATTAAATCTTCAAAAATCTCTAATACTTCTTCACGTCCTTCATGTGTTTCAGAAGAATAAGCAACAAACACATCATTTTCATCAAAATCAAGGGTTTCCTTAATTAATTTTTCTTGTTTTTTATGTTGGCTGCGATTAACTTTATCTTTTTTTGTTCCAATCACTAAAGTTGGAATCTCATAGTATTTATATAAACTATACATCGCAATATCTTCTTGAGTCGGTTTATGACGGTAATCTACTAGCAAAACACCTAAGATTAGCTCATCACGTTCGACTAGATACTCTTCAATCATACGTCCAAATGACTCTTTTAATGAACGATTAACTTTTGCATATCCATAACCAGGAACATCAACTAAATACATCATATCATTAATGTTATAGAAATTTAATGTCTGAGTTTTCCCTGGACGACTTGATACACGCGCTAATTGTTTGCGATTTGTTAATGAGTTAATGAAAGAGGACTTTCCTACATTCGAACGCCCTGCGAAAATCATCTCTGGTAATCCGTCCGTTGGATAGTGTTCCGCACGAACACAACTTTTTACATATTCTGCTTTATTAATTTGCATATAATCAACACCTTATCGTAATGCCTGCTGTAATACTTCATCAATTGTTGAAACTGGGATAAATGTGATATCTTCTTTCACACTTTGTGGGATATCATCTAGATCTTTTTCGTTATCTTTTGGCATAATAACAACTTTTAATCCCGCACGATGAGCCGAAATTGATTTTTCTTTTAATCCACCAATTGGTAACACGCGGCCACGTAATGTTACTTCACCTGTCATCCCAACTTCACGCTTAACAGATTTTTTCGCTAATGCTGAGACAAGAGCTGTTGTCATCGTTACCCCAGCAGATGGGCCATCTTTTGGAGTTGCTCCTTCTGGAACATGGATATGAATATCATGATCTTTAAACATTAATGGATCAATTCCGAAACGTTCTGCATTCGCACGAACATAACTAATCGCTGTTTGTGCAGATTCTTTCATCACATCTCCCAATTTACCTGTTAAAACCATTTTCCCAGTTCCTTTATAATACGTCACTTCGACTGGTAAAATATCACCACCAAATTGTGTATAAGCTAATCCAGTTACCACTCCAATTTGGTCTTCTTGTTCCACTAATCCATGAGTAAACTTATGTTTACCAAGTAATGAAACAAGCACTTCTGAGTTGACATGAACAGTTTCTAACTTTTCAGTCAATAATTTTCTAGCTACTTTACGACAAATTGATCCAACTAATCGTTCAAGCTGTCGAACTCCCGCTTCACGTGTGTAATATTGAATCATTTCCATAACAACACCATCAGCTACTGTTAATTGCTCAGTTGTTAATCCATGTGCCTCTAATTGACGTGGAATTAAATAACGCGTTGCAATTTCAGCTTTCTCTTGCTCTGTATAACTATCTACATGAATGATATCCATACGATCGCGAAGTGGTGCTGGAATATTTTCTAAATAGTTAGCTGTTGCAACAAATAAAACTTGTGATAAATCATACTCTTCTTCTAAGTAATGATCACTGAAATGACTGTTTTGTTCAGGGTCTAAAACTTCTAACATCGCAGAAGCTGGATCGCCTTTATGATCACTTGCCATTTTATCGATTTCATCTAATAAGAAAACCGGATTTGTTGTTCCAGCTTTTTTCATCGCTTGAATCATACGCCCTGGTAATGCGCCTAGATAAGTACGACGATGGCCTCGAATCTCAGATTCATCTTTGACACCACCTAGGGAAACTTTCACAAACTTACGTCCTAAAGCATCAGCAATTGAACGCGCTAATGATGTCTTTCCTACACCTGGAGGACCAACTAAACATAAAATTGTTGATGGATTTTTCCCTGTCATTGTTTTAACCGCTAAATACTCTAAAATACGTTCTTTTACTTTTTCTAAACCGAAATGTTGATCATTTAATGTTTGTTCAGCAAATAAAATATCTTTATTATCTTCTGTTTGTACGTTCCATGGTATTGCTACTAACCATTCTAAATAAGTACGTACAACCCCTGCCTCACTTGAATTAGCCGGTAACATCTCAAAACGCTTAATTTCTTCGAGTGCCTTCTGTTTCACTGCTTCCGGCATTTGTAACGACTGCACTTTCTCTCGGAACTCTTGGCTCACCGATTCTTTCGAATAGTCATCACCTAGTTCCTTTTGAATAGCTTTCATTTTTTCACGTAAATAAAACTCTTTTTGATGTTCATCAAGCGAACGCTTAACCTCTTGATTAATCTTCATTTCTAATTGTGCAATATGCTTTTCTTTTTCAATTTCTTTTAAAAGAGCCGTTAAACGTTCCTCAACTGAAGTCATTTGTAAATACTTCATTTTATCTTCTTCAGAAATTCTTAAATAAAAAGCGATAATATCTGAAATCTTTTCTGCTGTTTCTGCCCCATCAATTAACGCTGTGACATCAGCTGGATGTGCAAATAATAAACTTCCATGTTCAGATACTTCCTCCATTAATAAACGAAGCATCGCCTCTTCTTGATCAGAATCCATTAAAACGGATGGCATGGTTTTAACCACTGCTTCAAAGTACGGTTCAAGCTGCGTATACTCTTCAACTTCAATACGAGCAATCGAATTAAACTTAACTTTATAATGCCCATTTGGAAGTTTAATTTTCATTGTAATTTTAGCAATCGTCCCGTATTGGAATAAATCATCACTTTGAGGCGTTTCTACATTTGGATCCACTTGAGAAACTAATACCACATAATTTCCATTAGCTTCACATGCTTCTAATGCCTCAATCGATTGTGGACGACCGATTTCTAAGCGAACTTCTGTATTTGGTAATGAGATGACGCCGCGAACTGGTAAAACAGGCAACGTATGCATCTCGACACTGTTTACATCTATTCTCATTTCCACTCACCTCACTAGTACTTTTAACACCACATATTTTGGTCGATAACAGGAATTTCATGTTGACATTCACTGTTGTACGGTTAATTTTCGATCAACAACTTCAAGTTATATCATAAGCGGACACTTCAGATGATATAGAAAAGGAAGCTATTCGCTTCCTTACTCTATCTTCTATTATAGCACAAAAAACTTTAAAAATATTAGTAAATACTAATTATGCTACATCATTTTTAAAAACTAATGTCGGTTTTTCATTATGCACAATCACATCACGTGTGATAATACATTTTTCAATATTATCTGTTGATGGGATTTCAAACATAACATCTGTCATGATTGACTCAATGATAGAACGTAATCCACGAGCTCCGGTTTTACGTTCAACTGCTTTTTCAGCAATAGCTGAAATCGCTCCTTCATCAAACTCTAATACAACATTATCCATTTGGAAGATTTTTTTATATTGTTTCGTCAATGCATTTTTTGGTTCTGTTAAAATACGTACTAAATCCTCTACCTCTAATGGGTTTAATGCTCCAATAATCGGGAAACGTCCAATAAACTCTGGAATTAATCCAAACTTTAAAAGATCATCCGGTTGGATATGACTGTAGATTTCTTTTTTACTCATGTTATTAGCTTTTGAATCCGCTCCAAATCCAATGACTTTCTTACCGATACGACGTTTAACCACTTCTTCAATTCCAGCAAAAGCTCCACCAGCCATGAATAAGATGTTTGTTGTATCAATTTGAATGAACTCTTGATTTGGATGCTTACGTCCACCTTGTGGTGGAACATTGGCAACAACACCCTCTAAAATTTTTAATAAGGCTTGTTGAACCCCTTCACCCGAAACATCACGAGTAATTGACGGATTATCTGAGCGACGAGCAATCTTATCAATTTCATCAATGTAGATAATTCCACGTTGAGCTTTTTCAACATTAAAATCAGCAGCTTGTAACAAGCGAAGTAAAATGTTTTCAACATCTTCTCCAACATATCCCGCTTCTGTTAATGATGTTGCATCGGCAATCGCAAATGGGACATCTAACACTTTGGCTAAAGTTTGTGCTAATAACGTTTTTCCACTACCTGTTGATCCTAGTAATAAGATATTACTTTTTGAAATTTCAACATCGTCGTTAGCTTCACTATTTGAAGTTAGGCGCTTATAGTGATTATATACCGCTACAGCTAATACTTTTTTAACATCCTCTTGACCAATGACATACTCATTTAATAGTTCATAAATTTCTTTTGGTTTTGGTAAAGTTTTAAATTCTTCACTTAACTCATCAGACTGTTCATTTTCAATAATTTCCGAACACATTTGGATACATTCATCACAAATATACACCCCAGGTCCAGCAATTATTTTATTGACTTCATCATGACTTTTCCCACAAAATGAGCAGGTAATATCAATATTATTCATCCTTTACACCTCCATACAGTGACAAATCTCATTATTGAGTAACTACTATCAATATATTCAGCTACCCTCCAAATTATTAATGTCCATTTTAGACATTTTTTGCAACCTCTTATATTGCACAAAATGAGGCACGAATGCTACGCGCCTCATTAAAAATAATGATCAAATAAATCAATTAATTATTTACGAACTGCTTTTTCAACGATGAAGTCAACAGCTTTTTGAACTTTTAAGTCTTCTTTTAACATTGCTAAGCTTGGTAATTGAGCTTTTAACTCTTCTAATTCACGTCCGTATGCTTGAGCAATTTCAGATAATTTTGCGTTCACTTCTTCTTCAGTTACGTCGATGTTTTCAGCTTTAACGATTGCTTCTAATGTTAAGTTGTAGCTTAAACGTTTTTCTGCTTCAGGGCGTAATTGAGCTTTGAATTTATCCATATCCATTCCTGTGAATTGGAAGTATAAATCTAAGTTAAATCCTTGCATTTGGAAACGTTGGTCAGCTTCACGAACCATTTGAGCAACTTCTCCCTCGATCATTTCAGCTGGGATTTCGAATTTAGCATTTTCAGTTGCTTTTTCAACTACTGTATCGATGACATGGTTACGAGCAGCAGTTTCTTTTTGAGCTTTGATTGATTTTTCTAAATCTGCTTTTAAGTCAGCAACTGTTTCGATTCCTTCACGATCTAAATCTTTAACAAATTCATCGTCTAATTGTGGTAATTCGCGAGTTTTTACTTCGTGTAATGTTACTTTGAATACTGCTTCAGCTCCTGCTAAATCAGCTGAATGATATTGTTCTGGGAAAGTTACTGTGATTTCTTTAGTTTCTCCAGCATTCATTCCTACTAATTGCTCTTCGAATCCTGGAATGAATGAGTTAGATCCGATTACTAATGGATGGTTTTCACCTTTTCCACCTTCGAATGCTACACCATCTTTAAATCCTTCGTAATCGATAACTGCAGTATCACCATTTTCAACTGCACCTTCTTTTACTACGATTTCAGCATGGTTTTGTAATAATTTTTCTAATTCAGCTTCTACATCTGCTTCTGTTACTTCAGTTGATAATTCTTCAACTTCGATTCCAGTATATTGTCCTAATTCTACCTCTGGTTTAACAACAACTGTTGCTTCAGCAACTAATTCTTGTCCTTTTCCAATTTGTTTGATATCCCAAGATGGTGCTGCAACTGGAGCAATGTTTGTTTCAGCAACTGCATCCATGTATGCTTTTGGTAATAATGCATCTAATGCATCTTCGTATAATGCTTCAACACCAAATTTTTGTTCAAACATTGGACGAGGCATTTTTCCTTTACGGAATCCTGGTGCTTGTAAATTTTTTGATACTTTTTTAAATGCAGCATCTAATGCTTTATCGAATGATTCTGCTGAAAGAGTGATTGTTAATTTTACTTTATTAGTTTCTACTGTTTCAACTTTAACTGACATGTCTAATAACCTCCATCTATTAACGTTGCGTTTACATCTTTGTAACAACTTTTAAATTATAACATAGGCTTTTCCTAATTTCTACATTAATGATGATAAACTTAGGATATACTGACTCATTTTGTATGTGATGTCAGTCATTGTATTTAATTTATCATCAAGCCCCTTTTGCTGCCTAACTAACTCCAGTTCAATCCCTAAGAGCATACGAGCTAATTCTTGGACGACTTCCCCTGGATTAACTTCATCTACAAACGGAAAGAGACACTGGTAAAAGAAGATTAGATGTTGTTTGAGTAATTGCCTTGTGTCCTCATCCACCTCAATTTCAAAGAGAAGGTGAATGGCCTGATTGAGTTGCTCATAAAATTCATCTAAACTATCTGCAGTTGTTTTAAGTTGTCTACTCATCATTTCACTATCAAAATTCACTTCACATTCAATTCCCTTTTGTACTAATAATTCAAATAACATGGTTTTGATAATAGGCTGAGAACAATTATTTAAAATAGACTCAAATTCCTCTTGAAATAACGTTAATTGAATCGGGTCAATTGCCTGCAAATCAGATAACACCATCAATCGGGTCTCAAAGCTAGATTCATTTTTTAACACTTGAATTTTTTTATCAATCGTTTCATACCAATAACTTTCATAGTATGTTTTTAATTGATAAACCAATTCAATGAGGTTCTTATTCGTTAAAACGTTTAACCCTAACTCTCGACCATATTCTAACTGCTTGGTCTCTACTACATCACCTGGAAGTTGAAACATCGTGACTAATATATCATGGGCCGCTACAATTAAGTCTAAACAATTTGCCGCTTTTATTTCTAAAATAAGTGCCTCACACATTTCAAATTCGCCTTTTAACATATAGGCCGTAATCAATTGCTTTTTCACTTCGAACTCAATCTTTTGATCTTTAACAACTTCTAAAAAATCTTCTAATAAACAAATTGCTTGGTCAATATAACCCTTTTCCATTAATTTAGTTGCTTGATCGATCTTTTCTTCATAATTTGTCGGGAAGTCATAAATCATTGCCATCTTTTCACCTCATGCGTTTATCTTGTAAACAACCCTTGTTTAATATTCACTTGAGTTTAGTTTTTTTCCGTTTCATCTTCCTTTTTAAACAACAAAAAAAGAACTACAATTATGTAGTTCATTATCTTCTATCAAATGGCATCCCGGGAGGGATTCGAACCCCCGACCGACGGCTTAGAAGGCCGTTGCTCTATCCAGCTGAGCTACCGAGACATTTTTTATTCAAAAACATTAAACAAACGACCAACATCGGACGTTAATATACACCTAACGCTTAGACATTAAAAAAACTACACCGTTGTAGTCATTTAGTTCAATTAAGTGGCATCCCGGGAGGGATTCGAACCCCCGACCGACGGCTTAGAAGGCCGTTGCTCTATCCAGCTGAGCTACCGAGACATTTTTTGTTTTGTTTTCCACATTGATTATTTTAAACCATTTACTGACGTTTGTAAACAATTTTTTCACTTATTTATTCATGAATTTTTTTCCAATTAAAAGAGTTAGATAAATGATCAAAAGGTTTATCTAACCCTATCCCTTATTAAATGAAAATATTTTTTTATTAGTCAACTCTGCCTCAATAGCTGGTTATCGATGAATTAAAATAAAGTCTAATTCTGATAATGACTTTAACTAGTTTAAAAAAGAGGGGAATTTTAGAATTCCCCCCCTCTTTTTATTTTAGATATATTAGAGAATTATATAATTATGAAAACAGTAGTGTATTTCATCCCTGGATATCAGTCTTAGTTGCTCAATTGCTTTAATACTAAAACTGACGATAGTCCAACTAAAAGTTTTCCAATATAAAAAACTTCTCCGGACTTATATTGATTTTCCTTTGATATTAACAAACTCATCTATACTAACTTAACCTAATGGGAATTCTTTATGATCTAACACTTGGCTAGGAACATGAACACACTGAATATCATAAGGCCCATATTGTATCACTTCTAGTTTTTTAACCCATACCCAACGGTCATAAGGAAATAATTTAATAACTTCAGCATATTCATGAGAAAAATCATCTAAATAAGCTTGACACTCTGCTTCTGTATGAAACGGCATTTCAATTTTAATAAACGAACGTTTATATTCCTCTACTTTTTGTTCAACAAATGAGGCTAATAAGAAACCACTTAATGCTAACTCACGTTGACCCCAAGCTGAAATCTTACATTCAACCTCTTGTAGTGATTGATTAAAAACATCTTCACTCATCATTTGATTCACTGTAGGTTTCCAATATACGTTCATAATTGATCCCTCCAAATGGTTTCATTAGACGCCTTTTCTTTTCTGCTAATCTCACTCATTCATCGGATCACCACACTGATTTTTTTATTATCTGTTGTTAATGAGATTACCCCCCAAAAAAAGAAAGCGTTTTATATTTATAATATACGCATCTTTTTTAAAAAAATGAGTATTATTTGTTGATTTTTTTGTATTTTTTCTATTTTTTTCGTAACTATTCAGCCTAGTA
>NZ_JAMQUU010000099.1:0-1391 GCF_025594975.1 Turicibacter sp. T129
GAGTCTTCACCAGAAATGGTGCTTGACTAAATAAATGCTTATATTTACCTATAAAAACAACATCTAAAATCTTGTACTTTAGTAAGTGCGACCAAACCAAAGTTAGGAGATTTTAGATGCACTTACATCATATCAATGATTTAATTCAATTACAAGATGTTACAGTCAGTAACTATCATATTTCTGAAGATAATGTTTTAGTTTTAAGCCTGTGTCCAACAAAGAGTAAACAACCTTGTCCTTGTTGCCATACTCAAGCATTTGTTATTTGTAAAGGTAGCCGTCAAAAACTACGTCAAGTTAGACATTTACGTTGTTTCAATCGTGAAACCATTTTATTGATTCCGATGAAGCGTCTTTTCTGTAAACAGTGTGAAGTTTCTTTTACCTATCAATATGCATTTTTGACAGGGAAAACTCGCTATACAAACGATTATAAACGTGAACTTTCTAAACCGTTAGTCGGTACCACTGTTAAACAATTAACAGATACGTTTAAGGTCCCTTACTCAACTGGTGAACGCTTCATTAAGCAACATCTTGCTCATTTAATTCCGTCTATTCAAAGAAAAGTGATCGCTGCTGCTCAAGGATCAACTCGGCTCATATTAGGCATTGATGATTTTGCGATTCGAAAAGGTCATACTTATAATACAGGATTTCATGACCTAAGAAATGGTAACCTGTTAACATTAGTCATGGGAAGAACTTATCAAACGTTAATTCAAAATCAAGGCTTAGTGAAGCAACTCAAAGAGTTGAAACCCTACGCTGTTGTGATGGATTTAGCACGTTCTTATCACAAGTTTGTTGCTGAAGTTTTTCCTGATGCTATCCGAATTGCTGACCGATTTCATGTGAATCGTTATCTAACAGATGCCTTACAGGCTGTGAGAAGACGGATTAGTTTATCGCTAACACCGGAAAGTCGTAAATATTTGAAACGAAATAAAAACCTTATCGGTAAACGATATGATTCTTTGAGCGAGAAAGAAGAACGAAAATTAGGAAAACTTCTAAGCTATTCAAAAGAACTGACGGAAGTGTATGCCATTAAAGAATCACTGATTAATTGGTATGAATTAAGTGATGAAACAAATTCTTATAGACGTTTAATTCAATGGATTGCTCGAGCTAAAGCCCTAAATATTCCTGAATTAACTGAAGCACTTAAACCTTTTGAAAATTGGACAGAAGAAATTTCTAATCACCATAAGTGTCGTTACACAAATGGTTCAGTAGAAGGACGAAATAATAAAATTAAAACATTAATTCGAAGAAGTTATTTTCTTCCGAATCGAACGATCTATGAGAATAGAATCTTGTTGGAATGTAATGAACGATTTTTTATAGATGAATTAAGTGTCAAGAACCAATTTTGGTGTTGAGCC